>JACQYG010000095.1 GCA_016208345.1 Chloroflexota bacterium | reverse complement strand
TAAATCTGTTCCTGATCCAGAACCTGGCACTCCAGGCCATTGGCCTGGGCCAGGCGTTCCGCCTGCCGGGCCCACTCCGAGGGGGTCAGATAATTGGCCGGCTCGTTGATCAGGTCCCGGGCCAGGTTGGTGGCCTGGGCCATGATCTTTCCACGGCTTAAGCCCCGCGATACAGGCTCAAGGGCCGCCTGATCGAATGCCACCAGGGAGAGCTCCTGGGTCTTCGGCTCTGGCTTCTTGGTGCTGTATTTATCGAAGGCATAAAGGCCCAAGAGGGCACCCTCGGCGATGGCCTGGGCAACGGCCTCGTGGTGCAGTGCGCCCTGGCTGGCGCCGTGCAGAACCGAGGCCACTCGCTGGAGGCCCATCTTCTGCAACACTCTCAGAGCCTCGGCGATGACGCCGCGCACTCGATCCAGGACAAACTCCTCCTGCTTTCCCAGGCCGACCACCGTCACCCGATCGGCCGGGACCCTGCCAAAGGTATGCAAGACGGTAACCTGGTAGAGCTCACCGGTGATCTCCCGGGCCTGGATCAATCGGGTGATGAGACCATCCAGGGCATCGTCCACCACCTTGGTGGCCCCGATGGGCTGCTCAGCGCCCTCGAAAAGGCTGACGATGATGGCATCGGCCCGGACCCCGGATATATCACCTACCTGAGCGTTGATCTCCATGGAGCTTTCTCCTGGCTGTATGCCTGCCCTGACCAATCCCTGGGACCAGAGCGGGGCGACGAGAGCTATTATATAGACCCATCTCGCCCTTTGTCAACCGGAGATGGGGGCTCCGGGGGAGAGGGGTTTCAGGCACAGGGTGACTTTGGTTGAGAAGCCTTGACTGGGGGGCCCGGGCGGACTATAATTCCCCCTCAGCCGCCTCCCCAGGGCTGCCGTGGAGTAGCTCGGTCAGCCAGAGCACTGCCGTTTTGCGGCCGGGCCGCGGACTAGAGATCAATATGAGGCGGCCTCCTACGCCATGGGGCTCCTGAGCCGGACCATCGCATCGCGTGCGGGTGAGGTGACGTTAGCCTGGACGACTGCCCGGGTACGTGAACGGCTGGGCCCATGGCCGCCATGGGCTGGTGGAGCGGGAACGGAAGGCCATAATGCTTGATGGGACAGTGAGGATTCAGGCCGAGTGCCTGAAGGACTTCGTGGCTCAGGTTTTCGGGCGGCTGGGCGTTCCCTGGGCCGATGCCCAGATCACCGCCGAGGTGCTGGTGGCGGCGGACCTGCGGGGCATCGAGTCTCACGGCGTCCAGCGCCTGGGCCGTTACGTGGGCCGCCTGAAAAAGGGGCTGATCCAGCCCGTAGCGGAGGTCAGGCTGGTACGAGACCGGACGGCAACCCTGCTCCTGGACGGGGGAAATGGGTTGGGCCAGGTGGTGGGCTCCCGGGCCATGGAGCTGTGCGTGGAGAAGGCCAAGGAGGCCGGGGCGGCCTTCGTGGTAGTGCGCAATAGCAACCACTATGGCATCGCCGGCTACTATGCCATGTTGGCCTTAAGACACGACATGGTCGGCCTCTCCTTCACCAATGCTCGGCCCCTGGTGGTCCCCACTTACGGACGGGAGCCCCTCATCGGCACCAACCCCATCAGCATCGCTGTGCCCGCCGGCCGGGAGCGGCCCTTCGTCTTGGACATGGCCACCAGCGTGGTGCCGTCGGGGAAGATCGAGATGGCGGCGCGTAAGGGAGAGCGGATCCCCTTGGGCTGGGCGGTGGACGTGGAGGGCCGGCCCACCCAGGACCCTGGGGCGGTGCTTTCCGGCGGGAGCCTTTTGCCCCTGGGAGGCTCGGCGGAATTTGCCGGATACAAGGGCTATGGCCTCTCGGTGATGGTGGACATCCTCTGCGGCGTGCTCTCCGGAGCTGCCTTCGGCCGGGGAGTCGAAGCCCCGGTGGATGGCTGCGAAGGGCCTTCCCGCGTGGGACACTTCTTCGCCGCGTTGCAGGTGGAGGCCTTCCGGCCGCTGGAGGAGTTCACGCGCGACATGGACCGGATGATCTGGGCGCTACGGAACTCCGGGAAAGCCCAGGGTGAAACGCGGATCTTCATCCACGGCGAGAAAGAGTTCGAAGCAGAGGAGGCGCGCCGCCGCCTGGGCATTCCCCTTCACCCCTCCGTGTATGCCTCGCTCCGGGAGATCGGTGAGGAGGTAGGGGTGGGGCTAGAGGCCGGGGGTGGTTAGCCAACGGTTCAGGCTTTATGATATAATGTGGTCGATGACCGAGATCACTGTGGCTGACTGGCAGTGGTTTTTCACTGAAGGCGGCCATCCAGATAACGAGAATATCCAGCGCTGCATCCGCTGCGGCCTGTGCCTGGCGGTCTGTCCAACCTATCAACAGTCCTACCTGGAGACCGAATCACCGCGGGGTCGAGTGGCTCTGATCAAGGCGGCCAGCTCGGGGAGCTTAAAGGTATCCCCGAACCTGGTGCGACTTCTCTACGTCTGTCTCGACTGCCGGGCTTGCCAGACGACGTGTCCTTCTGGAGTCAAGATCGGCGAGTGGGTCATCGCGGCCCGGGCGGAGATCGAGGCCCACCGGCGGCGGTGGGTGGTCCCCCAGTTCCTCCGCGACACGATCTATCGCCGGCTCTTTCCCTATCCGGAAAGGCTGGAGATGGCAGCCTCGGCGCTACGGGTCTATCAGCGGGTTGGCCTAGAGAAAGTGGTCAGGGGCAGCCGGGTTCTCAAACCATTCCCAGCGGTGGAGGCCATGGAAAGGCTTCTCCCTCCGCTGCCGGCGAGGCCCCTGCGACAGGAGCTGCCGGAGGTGGCGGCTGCCTGGGGCCAGGAACGCCTGCGGGTGGGGTTCTTCCTGGGCTGTTTCATGAGCCTCTTTTTCCCTGAAGCCAGCGCCAGCACGGTGAGGGTTTTGCGAGAGAACGGGTGCACGGTGGTTACCCCCCGAGGACAGAAGTGCTGCGGCGCGCCTCATCTGGCAGATGGGGAGATGGAGGTGGCCAGGGACCTGGCTCGCCACAATGTTCGGGTTTTCGAGCAGGCCCAGGTGGACTACGTGGTCACCGACTGCGCTGCCTGCGGGACGGAGCTCAAGGCCTGGCCCGAACTTCTGGCCGATGACCCGGAATATGCCCCCAGGGCCCGGGCCCTCAAAGCCAAAGCCCGAGACATCACCGAGTTCCTGGTGGGATTGCCGCTTCGCCCACCTCAGGGAGAGGTGAGGGCGCGGGTGACCTATCATGACCCCTGTCATCTGGCCCACGCTCAAGGCATCGCCCAGCCGCCGCGCCACCTGCTGAAGTCGATCCCGGGCCTGGAGTATGTGGAGCTGGCGGAGGCCAACTGGTGCTGCGGCAGCGCCGGCACCTATAGCATAACACATCGGCGCTATTCGCAGGGTATCCTGGACCGCAAGATGGGCAACATCGTGGCCACCGGGGCCCGGGTGGTGGCCACAGCCAACCCGGGGTGCCTGCTGCAATTGCGGCTGGGTGCCCAAAGGACTCGGAAGCCCCTGGCGTTGGTACATGTGGTGGAGCTTCTGGATCGGGCTTACCGGGCGGAGGGGCACTGATTCTTTACTAGCGAAGAATACCAGGTGGATCGCTCACCAGTCTATACAATTGCGAGGTAGATTACGGCGATGAAGCATGACCATGTGGTGAATACGCCGGGATCGCCCCGTACCATGGAGCATATCCACGACGACGAGAGGACAGCTATAGCACAGGGTCAAAAGGTCCAGGCACCAGAGTCCAGGGTGCTGTTTCACCTGGCCTGGTGCAAGAACTGTCGAATCTGTGTTGATTTCTGCCCTACCCACGCCCTGGAGATGGACGCCAGGGACTACCCCTACCTG
>JACQYG010000094.1 GCA_016208345.1 Chloroflexota bacterium | reverse complement strand
GCCGCCCGGGACCTGCACTGGAGGCCAAAGGTATCGGGGGCCCGGGGCCTGGAATTGCTTTTCCACTGGATACAGACGAATAAGGAGATGTTCACGTAAATAGATGAGGATCTTGCTGGCGCTTACCTATTATCGGCCCCACATCTCTGGCCTTACCATCTACGGCCAGCGTCTGGCCCACGCCCTGGCCGCCCGGGGCCACCAGGTCACCGTTTTGACCTCCCACTACGCCAAAGAGCTCCCCTACGAGGAAACGGTTGATGGGGTGAGGATCATCCGAGTGCCGGTGCTCTTCCGGATCAGCAAGGGTGTCATCATGCCTGGCTTTCCCCTGACTGCCTGGAAGCTGATCAATTCCAGCGACATCGTCAGCGTACACCTGCCACAGCTCGAGGGCGGGCTCTTGGCTTTCATGTGCCGCTTTTTGGCTAGAAAAAAGGCCGTGCTCACCTACCACTGCGATCTGCGGCTTCCCCCGGGCTGGTTTAACCGCCTGATTGACCGGGTCGTTTACCTGGACAACCGCCTGGCCGCCTCCTGGGCCCACCAGATCGTGGCCTACACCCAGGACTACGCTATCCATTCTCCCCTCCTGTCCCAGTTCCAGGACAAGATCCGCGTGATCTACCCGCCGGTCTGTTTGGACCCACCCACCCAGAAAGGGCTCCAGGAGCTCCGGGAGCGCATGGGCCTGGACGGCAAGCGGGTCATCGGCTTCGCCGCCCGCTTTGCCGCCGAGAAGGGCGTCGATCACCTGCTCCACGCCCTCCCCCAGATCCTGACCGAGATACCCGACGTCAAGGTTGTTTTCGCCGGAGAGTATCGTAACGTCATCGGCGAGAACGTCTATGAGAGACTCGAGCCCCTGATCAAGCAGTACCAGGAGCACCTGGTGTTCCTGGGTGTGCTGCCGCAGAGCCAGATGGCCAACTTCTTCTCCCTGTGCGACGTGTTGACGGTCCCCAGCGTCAACCCCACCGAGTCCTTTGGCCTGGTGCAGGTGGAGGCCATGCTCTGTGGGACGCCGGTGGTGGCCAGCGACTTGCCCGGCGTGCGGGAACCGGTCCGGGTGACCGGCATGGGCGAGATCGTCCCGGTGGGCGACGAACAGGCCCTGGCTGCGGCACTCACCAGGGTACTGAAGGGGAAACATTCTTATGTCAAGAGCCGAGAGCTGATAAAAGCGATCTTTGATATAGAGACCACGGTAGCCGAGTACGAACGACTCTTTCATGAGCTGGCTTTCGGAGGGACCATTGCCACCGGCTCCCGATGATCTCCTCTGGGCCCACCTGACTTCAGTGCCAGCCTTTCGCGCCCTGCTTCGGTCGGTGGAGGCACGGCTCCTCTCCCAGATAGCTATGCCGGAGCCCATTTTAGACCTGGGATGTGGAGACGGACACTTCGCCTCCCTGGCCCTCTCCGGGTCGGTCCTGGCCGGCGTGGATGTCTCCCGGAGGAGCCTGGAGGAGGCCAGGGCCCGGCGGGTGTACCGGCTCCTCCTGCAGGGCACCGCCAATGCCTTGCCCTTTGCTGACGGCGCCTTCGCCACCGTCGTCAGCAACTGTGCTATCGAACACATCCCCAATCTGGAAGGTATTCTGCAGGAGGTCCACCGGGTCTTGCGGGCCGGCGGGCTCTTCGTGTTTACCGTGCCCAGCGAACATTTCACCGAATACCTGCTTTTCTGCCGGCTCTTCAAGGTGTTGAGGCTTGGGCGATTGGCTTCGGCGTACGGCCGCTGGTTCACGGGCATTTCCGGCCACCTTCGCTACTACGACCCGCTTACCTGGAAGCAAGCACTCCAGGAGCATGGGTTCATAATGATATCAGGGCGTTATTATCTGTCCAGGGCCGCCCACAGCCTCTTCGACCTGCTGCACTACTACAGTGCCCCTTGTCTGGCTTACAAAAAGCTCCTGGGGCGCTGGACGCTCTTGCCCTGGCGACCCAATTTCTGGCCGGTGGAGCGCCTCTTGCGAGGATACTACGCCCAGGACCAGCCCCAGGATGGTGCTTATCTGCTCCTCCAGGCGCAAAAGTCTCCCGAGCCAGGGGCAACCGGGGTGAGGAGGCCTCCCTTACCCGCTTAAGTCACAGGCTGTAAGAATATGGCGATAGGTCAGAGAAATGTTGCCTTTCGAGATGCCGCGTTCCTGATCCTGGCACTGGCCCTTTCCATCGTCGGCCAGCGCCTTCTCTTGGGCCGCCAGTTCATCCTGGACGGAATCCTGTTGATCGCCGCCGGTCTCGGCATCTTCCTCTGGGCCGGACGAAAGATGGCGCCCCCCTTAGTTGAGCTGGGACGCAATAATGCCACCTGGCCTTCCTTCACTAGTAAAGAAAAAGGTAGACGCTCCCGGCTCGCCTGGTCCTTAGCCGGGATGGGCGCTCTGGCCCTTGCCTTCCTTTCGTTCGGAGGCAACAGCTTCAACCCTCTGGGGATCTTGCTTTGGCTCGGCGGGCTTGCTCTGCTCCTGTATGCCTTCTGGGAGCCAATGGGGCCAGTCTCGTGGCCAGGCTTTCGGCGTAACCTGGGCAGTTTCTTTACTAGTAAAGGATTGCGTCTGCACCTGTCCTGGACGGCCCTGGCGCTGGCGGGGGCTCTCTTGCTGGCCGTCTTTTTTCGCTTCTACCAGTTGGAGGTAGTCCCCGGCGAGATGACCAGCGACCACGCCGAGAAGATCCTGGACATCCAGGACATCCTGGAGGGCCGCCATCCCATCTTCTTCCCCCGCAATATCGGGCGCGAGCCCCTGCAGTTCTATGTTACCGCCGCATACGTTTACGTCACGGGCGTCCCGTTGAACCATCTGGCGCTCAAGGTCCCGACCGCGCTCTTCTCCGTCCTGACAGTCGCCATGGTCTATTTGCTTGCCCGGGAGGTCACCGATGAAAAGCTGGCCCTCATCGCCACTTTGTTCGTCGCGATCTCCAAATGGCACGTGGCCACGAGCCGGGTGGGCCTGCGGTTTCCCCTGGCACCGCTAATGGTGGCCGTAACGCTATATTTTACCGTGCGGGCCCTTAAATACGGGCAGCGTAAGGACTACGTATTTGCTGGATTGTCGCTGGGGACAGGGCTATACGGCTACACGGCTTTCCGCGTCGTGCCTTTCCTGGTGGTCGGCCTTCTGGCCACGGAGTTGCTTGTCCGGTTCTTTACTAGCGAAGATAAAGGCCAATTCGCTAATCTCGTCCTCACCGGCCTCTTCTCCTTGGCGGTGTTCATCCCCCTGGGACGGTACATGATCGATAGCCCCCAGATGTTCTGGTATCGGATCCTCACCCGGGTCTCAAGCCTGGAGAGGCCGGTCAATCAAGACCCGGCGCTGGTCCTCAAGGATACTCTCGTCGCTACAGCGCTCATGTTCAACTGGAGAGGCGACGTGGTCTGGGTGAACAACGTGCCTGGCGACCCGTCATTGGACTACGTCACCGGGGCACTGTTTCTCCTGGGCCTCGGCTATCTGACCGTCCAGGCCGCCCGGAATGGGCGGCTGGCCGTCTATCTCCTGGTCTCCCTCCTTGCCCTGCTTCTCCCCTCTGCCTTGAGCCTGGCCTTCCCCGGCGAGAGCCCCAGCGTGGCCAGGGCCAGTGGGGCCATACCCGTCGTCTTCATCATCGCGGCGTTTCCCTTATACCTTGCCGCCGAGAAACTCAAGGTGGCCCTGGGAACCCGGGCTGGCCCTTTGGCCGCCACGGCGTGTATCTTGGTCCTGCTGCTCGCCGCCGGAAAGCTGAACTACGACCGGTATTTCCGAGATTATGCCGAGCAGTACCGGCGCTCCTCCTGGAACTCCACCGAGATGGCCCGGGCCATCCAGGGCTTTGCCGAGACCATGGGCGACGTTCATCATGCCTATATCAAATC
>JACQYG010000038.1 GCA_016208345.1 Chloroflexota bacterium | reverse complement strand
GCCCAACAGCCTCGCGATGGCGGCGGCCAGCGCCTGGCTGTCCCTCTCGGGAACGATCAATCCCGTCTGTCCGTCGACGACGACATCCACGATGCCTCCGCTGGCCGTCCCGATCACCGGACGCCCGCAGGCCATGGCCTCCAACAGGACCAGCCCCAGGCCTTCCCGTTCTCGATGATCCACCGTGATGGAAGGCAGCACGAATACGTCGCAGTCACGGTAAAATGGCCCTAGCGCCTCCTGAGGCACAAACGGCACGAACCTCACCCTTTCGCCCAACCGGAGTCGCTGAGCCAGGCTCATCAAACTCGAAGCCTCCGGCCCCTCGCCCAGGATCGTCAGCTCCACGGCCTGGCCCCTGTCTTTCAGGATAGAACAAGCCTCGATTAAATAGTTGAGGCCCTTTCGCTTCACCAGCCGGCCTATCGCCAGTATCCGTCCAGGTGCCCGAGGGGCAGAAGCGTCGGTCGGGGGTGTCGCCTGCGTTTCGAACAGGTCCAGCCGGACCGGCATAGGCAGAACCTGGATACCCGATGCCGGGAGGCCAAGTTTTAAAGAAAGAAAGCCCTGCAGGGCCCGGGAGACCACCGTGGCTGCCTTCGCCCGGCGGAAGACGGCCCTGGCCAGTTCCTTTACTAGTAAAGAACGCCTTTCAACCATGAAGAGGTCGGTGCCGTGAGAGGTGACCACGTAGGGTACCCCGGTCAGGGCACTAACCGCCATGGCCACCAGGCCACCGGGGACCCACCAATGGGCGTGGATGAGCTGGCATCTCTCCCTGGTGACCACCCGCAGGGCAGCCCAGAAAAAAGCTAAGATCAGGGCCAGGAAGAGAAAGCGGTTCGGCCAGCTCTCGGCCACCAGCTCGTGCATATTGCCGCGATAGGCCAAGCGCTCCAGTCTCTCGGGGGCATACCGGAAACGGTGGACCGGTAGGCCACCGATCTCAGCGCTTTCCTTCAGGCCGGGGCCGTGGGGCGCCACGACGATAACCCTTACGCCCTGGGCCTGCAAGCCCATTCCCAGGTTGAGCAAAAAAGAGCCGAGGGCGTCCCCCTCCAGGCGAGGGAAGGTGTGGGTGAGAAAACAGACACCCATCGGCCCTTCAGGCCGGCCTTCTTGCGCCGCCATGGCTATATCTCATTCCCTGCCTTTTTTCAGCAGGCTCTCCAGTTCCTCCAAACGTTCAAACTGGCTGACGATGAGCTCGGCCAGGAACCCCACCAGGAAGAGCAACAATCCGGCTACCACCAGAAAACCAGCGAAAAGCAAGATCGGCCTTTGCTGGGTGTGAGCAGACAGCCAAAGGTAGATCAGATAAGACGTTATGAGGCCCGCGACCAGTATCATCCCCATTCCCAGGGAGCCAAAGAACAACATCGGTTTCTGGCTGAAGGTCAGGAGGAACTTCACCACCAGAACATCCAGGAAGGATATGGGGATACGAGAGAAGCCAAACTTGGACTTTCCTTGCTTACGTGGGTAATAATTGGTTTTCACCTCGCCGATCTTGTAGCCCTTGGCCGCGGCGATCATCAGAACGAAACGATGCCAATCGGAACGCAGGGGCAACTCCTCGATCACCTCGCGCCGAAAGGCCTTGATCCAATTCATGTCGTGGGCTGGCACGTTAAACAATAACCGAGAGACGAAATTGTAGATCCCGGAGGCCACGACCTTGTTGTCGTGGCGACCCTGGCGCCAGCCCGCCACCACGTCGTAGCCCTTGTCCATCTCGGACATGAGCTTGGGGATGTCCTCCTCCGGGTCGGACTCCAGGTCCGCTGGCAGGAAAATGACAATGTCTCCGCGGGCGTGGCGGAAGCCGGTTTTCATGGCCGCGGTAAGCCCCAGGCTTTTACGGTGGTGGAATACCCGCACGAAGCCATACCTGGCCGCGCCGGCCTCCGCCTCCTCCCGAGTGCCGTCGGTGCTACCATCGTTGACGAAGACCACCTCGCCGTCTATGTGTCTCTGGTCGAAGCACCGGGCGATCTTGTCTATTAGTGGACCCACGTTCTCCGCCTCGTTGCGAGCGGGCACGAAGACAGAGACCGTGACCTTCTTCTCAGCCGGGTCCAAGGTGCTGGGTTCAGTCATCGGTTGCCCTGTTTCTTTACTAGTGAAGAATGGCGGGAGCAGTTATTCATCATAAGGATGGCCCAGAAGCCCATAGGGACAGGTCAGGGCGGAAAGGCCTTTGATCGTCCGGGCTGGGTTCCCTACCACTACTGTCAAGGGCGGCACATCGCGGACCACCACCGCCCCGGCTCCCACCAGGGCTCCATTGCCGACGGTGATGTCCGGCAGGATGGTAGCATTGGCTCCGATCTTCGCTGCTTCTTGAATCCGGGGTCCCTTCAGACACTCCTTTGCCTTTGGACAGAGAGGATGCAAGACGTTAGTCAGGACGGCCCAGGGCCCGATCCAACACCGATCCTCCAGGACCGAATACTCGGGGATGAAGGCCCCAGAGTGTATCCTCACGCCGTTACCGACCGTGACGTGATGCTCGACGACGCTGTGGCTCCCGATGCTCACCTGGTTTCCGATGCGATTTGCTTCGCGAACCAGAGCACCGTGTCCGGTGGAGAAACCGTCGCCGATGACGTTCCCGGCATAGATCACGGTATGCGAACGGATCACCGCGTCATCGCCAATGACGGTGGGCAGCTCTCCGTCCCGGTAGCCCATTGGGGGCACGCCGATGAGGACGAAGTCGCCGATCTGCGCGTTATTCCCGATCTTGACGTTGGCATAGACACGATAATCGGCCATCTTCTGCGGTCATCCAGCACTCGTGTGGCGATTTCGATGGATCATCGAAGCAGCTCCGCGGCGATTATAACAAAAGCCGGCAGGGGTAGCAAGCATCGCCTGGAGGGTCACTGGCTGGCCCCGGCCAGGGTCACGGCGCTGATGGCAACGCCCAGGCGAACAGAGGTCACGTTGACCCCCACGTGCACCTGAGCCGGGACAGCCAGAGAGATATCTTCCAGGGCCTGTCCCGGCAGTGCGCCCTTGACTCCGATGACCGCGTGTCCCCAACGCAGCCTGCCGCGGAGGCTCGCCTGGGCCCCAATGCCGCTCAAGGCATCCACGGCGCCCTGCTCCAGGCTGAGGGAGGCATCGTCGGCTATCGCCGCCGCCACTATCTTGCCATCAGATATGCCCTTGATGAAGTCCATCAGGCGCATCGACTCCCGGGGATGCCGGCTCGGACTCGACGTGTCGAAGAAGACCCGGCTCTCCACCCGGCCGGTCCGCGGATCGACCACCACCAGGTTATAACCCTTACGGTTGGTGGAATAGTCCTTTCCGTCCACATAGATGTGCGCGTAATTGCCCGCCTCCAGCCCGGCACTGCGCACTGCGATGCTCACCGGCGAAGGTACACCGGTCTTGCCCACCTGCGTATCCGGCGCCCTGACCGTGGTGATGGGGACCATCGGGGTGGTGTGGAAAACCAACTCGTTCAGGCCTTCCCTGGCCGCAGCCTCAGGCAGCCGGATCTGGTAGTTGTCCCAGCTTTCAGATATACCCAGGGAGCCCACAAGCTGGCCGTTCCAGCGGACTTCAAGCCTCTGGCCAGAGGCTGCGGCTCGCGCCCGGAACCCCAGCACCAGATCCCCCGGGGAGCCCACCGGCAGGAACATCCTGGCCTCTGGACGCTCCAGCCAGCGGAAGCCATAGCCCTCTGGCGCCCGTTCCACCCCACCCCAGCCCTCAGCGATGTACAGGAGGCTCAGATCACCTCCAAGGTCGATCTGGCTGGAGGCCGGCGGTAAAAGGGCCCCAACCCGGTAGCCAACTATGCCATCTTTACGGTAGAACTCGCGCACCGGAAACACGCTCCGCACGTATTCCTCTACCGCCGTGCCGGTGAGGGGCGGATGGATCACCACGTATCGGAATCCGAAGAAACGCAAGACCTCCGGGGCCATGGACCT
>JACQYG010000093.1 GCA_016208345.1 Chloroflexota bacterium | reverse complement strand
ATGCGGTTGGGCCGCATGCGCAGGGCGTTGATCACCAGATGGCGAATGGTGACCGCCCCTTTTCCATCCAGGTCTGGCGGCCGCCCCTCCAATCTCACCCAGTGCCGCTGGTGGAGTTGCAGCTCGGCGGTGTCCTCGATGGTGATGATGCTCTCCCGCTCCGGGATGAAAGAGGAGATGACGTTCAAAAGCGTGGTCTTCCCGGAACCAGTGCCCCCAGAGACCACGGCGCTGATGCGGCCAGCCACACAGGCCTGGAGGAACTCGGCCACCTCTTCGCTTAACGTGCCGAACGAGATGAGATTCTCCATGGTGAGCGGCACCCGGGCGAACTTGCGGATGGTGATGGTGGGGCCATTCAGGGCCAATGGCGGGATGATGGCGTTGACCCGGGAGCCGTCAGGGAGGCGGGCGTCGATCATGGGCCAATTGTGGTCGCAGCGGCGGCCCAGAGGGGTGATGATATGGTCGATGATGCGCAGGACGTGGTCGTCATCGTCGAAAGACACCCCGGTCTCTTCGATGACCCCGCCCCGCTCGATGTACACCTGCTTGGGCCCGTTCACCATCACCTCGGTGATGGTGGGGTCTTGCAACAGGGGTTCCAGGGGGCCGTAGCCAATGGCCTCGGCCGTGACCCGTTCCAGCAGGCTAGCCCTTTCGGCCTCGCTTAAGGTGAGGGCTCTTTCGCCAAGGATGGCGTTGAAGTGCTCCTGGATCGCCTTGTGCGCCTCTCTGGGAGGCAGGCGGAACACGGCCATCCCAAGCCGCTCCTGGAGGTGCTGGGAGATCTCCATAGTGAGTTTGTGCTGGTCCACCGGGTCCATTGCGCGTTCAACCTTCAACGTTCAACGTCCCACGTTCGGAACTTCTAGAACTTGGAACATTTGTATGGGCCTTTGATGCCCCCCGCACTCTTCTCTGCCTCGCCTACGTTCTGGGATACTCGTAGAACCCTTTTCCTGTCTTCATGCCCAGATACCCTGCCGCTACCATCTTGCGCAAAAGCGGGCACGGCCGGTACTTGGAGTCGGCAAAGCCCTCTTGCAAGGCCTCCATGATATGCAGGCAGGTGTCCAGGCCGATGAGGTCCGCCAGCTCCAGGGGCCCCATGGGGTGATTCATCCCCAACTTCATCACCGTGTCAATGGCCTCCCGGGTGGCCACCCCCTCCATCAGGGCATAGGCCGCCTCGTTGATCATGGGCATGAGGAGCCGGTTGGAGACGAAGCCCGGATAGTCGTTCACCTCCACCGGGGTTTTGCCAAGCTTCTCCGCCAGCTCTACGACCGCCTTAAAAGTGCTGTCCTCGGTGGCGAGGCCCCGAACGATCTCCACCAGCTTCATCACCGGCACCGGGTTGAAGAAGTGCATGCCGATGACCTTCTCCGGCCGCCGGGTGTTAGCCGCGATCGCGGTGATGGATATGGACGAGGTGTTGCTGGCCAGGATGGTCTCGTCGTGACAGATGGCATCCAGGTGCTTAAAAACCTCCGCCTTGACCCGGGCGTTCTCCACGACCGCCTCCACCACCAGGTTGGCGGTGGCCGCATCGTCCAGGGATAGAGACGCGGTTATCCGGCCCAGGGCCGCGTCTTTGTCCTCAGCGGTGATGCGTCCCTTCTCGACGGACCGAGCCAGGTTCTTCTGGATGTTGGCCAGACCCCGGTCAATCTGGGCCTGGGCGACGTCAACCATGGTCACCGTGTATCCCGCCTGGGCGAAGACCTGGGCGATGCCGTTGCCCATGGTCCCTGCTCCCACTACTGCTATGTGTACGATGTCCATCGAGTTCCTCCGCTACCTCACCATCTCCACCGCCATAGCCACCGCCTCACCCCCACCCAGGCACAGGGCGGCCATGCCCAGCCTGCCGCCCCGCTGCTTCAGGGCATACAAGAGGGTGGTGAGCAACCGGGCGCCGGAGGCGCCGATGGGATGGCCCAGGGCCACGGCGCCGCCGTTCACGTTCACCTTGCTCCAGTCCCAGCCCAGTTCCTTCCCATCGGCCAGGACCTGGGCGGAGAAGGCCTCGTTGATCTCGAAGAGGTCGAAGTCCGAGAGCTTGTATCCAGTGCGTTCCAGGAGCTTTCGCCCGGCCACCACTGGGGCGTAGAAGAGCCACTTGGGTTCCACGGCGGCTTGGGCGTAGCCCACGATGCGGGCCAGGGGCTTGAGGCCGAGTTTGTTGGCTATATCCAGGCCCATGACCACCGTGGCCGCGGCGCCATCAGTGATGCCTGGAGCGTTGCCGGCGGTCACCGTGCCGCCCTCCTTGAAGGCGGGCTTGAGCCTCGCCAGGGCCTCCAGGCTGGTGTCGGCCCGGGGGTTCTCGTCGGTATCGAAGATGACGGGCGGGCCCTTGCGCTGAGGTACCTCTACGGGCACGATCTCCTCTTTGAAGCGGCCCTCCTGAATCGCCCGCAGGGCCTTTTGATGGCTTCCCAGGGCGAACTCATCCTGCTCTTCGCGGGTCACGCCGAAACGCTCGGCGATGGCCTCGGCGGCCAGGCCCATGTGCCAGTTCTCAAAAGAGCACCACAGACCGTCGTGCACCACGGCGTCCACCAGGACGCCATTGCCCAGGCGATAGCCGGTCCGGGCCTGGGGCAAGAGGTAGGGCGCCAGGTTCATGCTCTCCATGCCGCCGGCCACGATGATGTCAGCGTCACCGGCTTTAATCGCCTGGGCGGCCAGCATCACGGCCTTAAGCCCGGAGCCACAAACCTTGTTGATGGTGGTGGCCCCTACGGTAGGCGGCAGGCCCGAGCTAATGGCCGCCTGCCGGGCCGGGGCCTGGCCAATGCCGGCCTGGACCACGTTGCCCATGAGCACCTCGTCCACGTCTTCCAGTTTGATGCCGGCCCGGCGCACTGCCTCCCGGACGGCAATCCCACCCAGCTTGGGGGCGGGGATGGACGAGATAGAGCCCTGGAACCGGCCGATGGCCGTGCGGACCGCGCTGGTGATCACCACTTCTCGCGCCTTAGAGGTCACGTGCTACTTCCTCCTTGAAATTTCCTTCTCAATAATTGAGCTGCCATGCTCATGTTTCTTTACTGGTCAAGAACCGGGAAGAGACAGTGCGACGCGATGATTGGCGGCCTGGCCAAGCCTGGCCTCCACTGCGTTCCAGATGTCAGCCTGAATGTCCGCCACCGGTCGGAGGCCATCGATCACCACCCACCGCCGTGGCCCCTGGGCGATCATCTTCAGGTAGCCGTCGCGGACCCGCCGGTGGTATTCCAGCTCCTTCAGGTCCAGGCGATTGGTCTGTCCGGGAGCCAGGGCCTGGAGCTTCAGCCGCCGGCGCAACCCCACCTCCACCGGTATGTCGATATAGAGCGTCAGGTCAGGCACCAGCCCCCCTGTGGCGTAGCCGGTGATGGTCTGCAGCATCTGTAACTCTATGCCCAGGCCGTAGCCCTGGTAGGCCATGGTGGAGTCGGCGTAGCGGTCGGAGATGACAATGCCACCTTTGGCCAGGTGGGGCGCGATGACCTGCCCCACGTGCTGGGCCCGGGAGGCGGCGAAGAGCAGTATCTCGGTGAGCGGCAGCATGGCCGTGTTCTTCGGGTCCAGGATCACGCGGCGTATCTCGTCACTGATGGCAGTGCCGCCGGGCTCTCGGGTAAGCAAGACCGGATAACCCAGACCCAGGAGTTTCCAATAGAGAAGCTCCGCTTGGGTGCTCTTGCCGCAACCCTCTGGCCCCTCGAAGGTGATGAAAAACCCCAATCTATTCGCTCCTGGCCAAGGACATCGAGTAGGCGATGCCGAAAAATCGACCCTGACATTCGCCCGCCTCGGTTGTGGAATTATCCAGTTAGTCTTCCTCACCCTTGAAGATCCGCACCCGCCGGTAGGGTTCCCGGCCCCGGCTGCGGGAGGCCAGATTGGCCTTCTCCGCCATCTGGTGCTGCAGGCGCCGGATGTAGGAGGACTGAGGCGCCAGTTCCACGGGCCTGGACTCGGACATGACCTGGCCGATGGCCTCCTCGGTCTCCTGCAGGACCAGGGTCAGTGGGTCCAGGCTCATATCCACGTTAATGTCATAAATGCCCGCCAGGCAGTTCTCCATCTGTAAAATGGAGTTGCTCCGGATGACGTACACCGGTATGCCGCTGGACTCGGCGTCACGCAAGGGCTGGGGCTTCTTGCGGTAGTAGCTTTTCAGCGTCATGACAATGTCGGTGTCATTGATGTCCCGGCTGATGACCACCGGCAGGCGCATCTCCTTGATAGCCTCTTCCAGATAATTCTGGCTGATGCCGTAGGGGTATACGCGGGTAGTGGGCAAGGGCGCGGTAGGCTTGAAAGTAGTGGGCTTCTCCCGGGGAGCCTTGAAGTGTAGTCTCTCCTCCATGCGCTGGACCTGACCGCTCTCGTCGCGGTAGCGCAGCTCCGCCGGGATGGGCTGGCCCCGCAGGATGGAGTCCACCGTCTCGGCCACGTTGTGGTGCACCGCCAGCCGCTGCCAGTCCTGGATCTCAACCACCACGTTGAAGGTGGGAGGTGCCTTGCGCTCCAGGATGGACTTCTGGGTCCCCCGCCTCCGGGCTTCCTCGTCGCCCAGGGTCACCGACTGGATGCCACCGATCAAGTCGGAGAGCGTCGGGTTCATCATCAGATTCTCCAGGGTGTTGCCGTGGGCAGTGCCCACCAATTGTACCCCGCGCTCGGCGATGGTCCGGGCGGCCGCCGCCTCCAGCTCAGTGCCTATCTCGTCGATGATGATCACTTCAGGCATATGGTTCTCCACCGCCTCGATCATCACCCCGTGTTGCAGGGCTGGCGTCACCACCTGCATACGTCGGGCCCGGCCGATGCCAGGATGCGGTATGTCGCCATCCCCGGCGATCTCGTTGGAGGTGTCGACCACCACCACCCGCTTCTTCTCCGAGAGGACCCGGGCCACCTCCCGCAGCATGGTGGTCTTGCCGACGCCTGGGCGTCCCAGGAGCAGGATGCTCTTCCCGGACTCCACGATGTCCCGGATGATGTCCATGGTGCCGTACACCGCCCTCCCCACCCGGCAGGTAAGGCCCACGATGCGGCCCTTACGGTTGCGGATGGCGGAGATGCGGTGCAGCGTTCGAGGGATGCCCGCCCGGTTGTCGTCGCCGAAATCGCCGATGTGGGATACCACGTAGTTGATGTCGGCCTCCGTGACCTCCCGGTCACTGAGGGCCACCTCCCGATCGGCGAAGCGGGCCTCGGGGCATCGGCCCAGGTCCAGCACCACTTCCAGCAGGTCGCCCTGACCGTTCATCTCCCGAAGCCGCCGCAATAACTGGTCCGGCAGGGCATTGAGCAGCGCGTCCAGGTCGTCCAACGATGTCCCGGAGTTCAACTCCGGGACATCGTTATCATATGGTTGCCCCTTCTGGGTTGTATCCAACTGTATCATTTATGTAAAACCGGCCGCCCGGTCCACCGTCTACGGGCGTGTCGGGCGGGCCAGGGTTATGACTTCCGGTTGGAGTAGATGGGCGCTTTGGCTGCCGGCTCCAACCCACGCTCCAGGACCGGCTTCAGCACTCGCTCTCTCTCCCTGATCCTGGCCACCATGTGTTTCACCAGGAGAGCCTGGCTGCCCTGGTGCCGGAACCCTGTTTCTTCCAGGACGTGGCTCAGACTCCCCTGATGCTCAGGCAGAGCGCAATAGATCCCCGCTGCCGGTGCCAGCTCGCTGAGCCCTTGTCTCAACAATGCCGCGGCGTAATGGTACGCCTCGGGGTGAACCATGATCTCCACTGTTTTGGTAGCCCGGACCACCAAGAGAAAACCCTGGACCTGGCCTTCCACCTCCAGGACATAACGGCCCCTACCGTGGCCTCCAAAGGACCCTGGCCATCGGCCTTTGGGCAACCCCCAATCATCGCTGGAGAGCCCCTGGGCCTGTTGCATCACTTTGGGCGTGATGGAACCGTAGAGTTGATGTATTGGCCAGGCATCGTCGTCCCTCTGCGGACGAATAGTAGCGCCTTCAGGCAGGTCTGGCTCTTGAGCAAAAGGGGGCGTTGCCCCCCTAACCCCCAGCGCACTGGCGCCGTCCAGACGGAACAGGTCTTCGTGACCGTAGACCGAGTAGCCGGCCCGGGCAAAGGCGTCAAATCCCGGGGCATCGCCAGGGCTCTTGGCGAAGATGCGCATGGCGCCTCGCTCGCCCAGGACCCTGGTCAGGTGCTCCAGCAAGGCGGCGAAGACCTTCTCCGGCAACAGCTCCAGAGACTCACTCACCCGGCTAGTGCCAGATAGGTTGATGATCTCCCATTCGTGACGCTTGCGCCGGGCCCTGGCCTGCACGGAACCCCAGAGTTGCCCATTCTCAGCATACACCAGGGAGACGATAGTGCGCCCGGCGGGCGGGAAAGCACTAGAAAGGGCCAACAGGGATGCCCAGGCCGATGGGCTCGTTGCTCCATTGACGCTGATGGGCATGTATTGACGTAATTGCTTGAGGGCAATGATGTCGCCGACCCCTGCGGCTCTGATCAATGGTCACCTCGGTTCTACATTCTTGATTAATTCTATCACAAGCGTGCCACCTTAGCAAATCACTGTTTGGATTGCCCCGGCGGCTACCACATGCTATAATGGCCAGCATCGGCTTGACCGACGACCGGGCCAGCGTGGCCTGGGAATTTTTCTTTACTGGCAAAGAATGAGCCTGTTTCTTGATGTAAAACAGTACTGGCAATCCTTTCTCCGGCATGCGGACCTGAGCCTGCCGTCCGTCCTGTTGGCCGGCACTTTTGCCCTCTATCTGCGCACGATGGCGCCGTCGGTGGCCACCATCTACGACGATAGCCTGGAACTGCAGTTGGTCAGCTTTCTTTTGGGCATAGCTCATCCCACCGGTTATCCCCTTTATCTTTTGATCGCCAAACTCTTCACCCTTCTCCCGATCTACGATGTTGCGTATCGGGTGAACCTCTTGAGCGGCCTTTTCGCCAGCGCCTCCGTCGCCCTGGCCTACCTGGTGAGCCGGGGCTTGGGTCTGGGACGGCTGGCGTCCCTGAGCGCTGCCACCATCCTGGCGTCATCCACTATCTTCTGGTCCCAGGCGGTCATTGCCGAGGTGTATGCCCTGAACGCGCTCTTCCTGGTGCTGGCCTTGTACCTGGCCCTGCGCTGGGGCGCGCATCCCGCTCTGAGCAACCGCACGTTGACTTTGCTGGCCTTCGTCTTAGGCGTGAGCCTGGCTCACCATCGAACCATGATCTTGCTGGGGCCAGCTCTGGCGCTCTATATCTTGTGGGGCAACCCTGGCCTGGCCAGAAGCCCCAGGCAGCTCCTGCGCCTGGGGCTGGCGTTTCTGGTCCCCCTGGCGCTGTATTTATACCTCCCGCTGCGGGGCCTGGTCACCTCGTCTTTAGACGAGACCTATCGAAATACCCTGGCAGGGTTTCTCTCCTGGATTGGCGGCGCAGATTACGGTGTCTTCCTGGCCGCCAACCCCATGGCCCAGGAGACAAGGGGAGTGTCATTTCTCTGGGGGCTGATGGGTAAAGAGTTCACCTGGGCGGGGATCGTTACCGGCCTGGTGGGCCTGGCCTGGCTGGTCCTGCGCTGGCCCCGGCGTTGGGCTTTCTTGGCCCTGGCTACCCTGACCTACCTGGTCTTTGCCGCAAACTACCGGGTGGCCGACGTGGAGATCTTCTTTATCCCATTCCTGGCGCTTTGGACCCAATGGATCGGGGCTGGCATGGAGGCGATGCAGCAAATAGCGGGCCTGCGCCTGGCTAACGGTACCGCTGGACGCCTCCGTCTGCTGGTGGCCGGGGGCCTGGCCTTGGAGAAGCTCTTCTCCGGGCTCGTCTCCCTGGCCGGGTATGCCATTGCCCTGGGGCTGCCGATATTCCTGCTGATCACGAATTTGCCGCGGGTAGATGCCAGTCGCCGTTGGGCCGCCCACGACTACGGCATCGACATCCTGCGCCAGCCCATGGAGGAGAACGCGGCGGTGGTGGGCATCCTGGGAGAGATGAGCCTGTTGCGCTACTTCCAGGAGACCCAGGGCTACCGGCCCGATCTGCTGCCCATTCCGGCGGACACCGAACCCCAGCGCCTTCAAGCCGCCAGGGCCCAGGTGGCCTCGGGACGTGCCGTGTATCTGACCCGCCCCTCACCGGGGATGGAGCAGGAATATTCCCTGGCCTCCTTCGGCCCCCTGATCAAGGTTCAGCCTGGCCCCCAATTTCAGCCGCCCAACCCCCAGTTCTCGCGACTGGTGGATTTCGAGGGCAGGCTGCAGCTCCTTGGCTACGACCTGGACTACGAGTTGGTGGCCCAGCACCGCCGGCCCCGCAACTCCGCTGCGGGTGTGGTGGCAGGCAAGAAGCTCCGGGTGACCCTGTACTGGCAGGCACCCAGGAAGCTGGCCCAAAACTACCAGGTGTCTTTGCGACTCGTGAGCCCCCAGGGGCTCCTGGTGGGCCAGAGGGACGGCACCCCGGTCCGCGGCGGTTATCCGGTCACTGCCTGGCGTCCAGGCGAGGTGGTGATGGATACCTATGACCTGCCAGTGCTCCTGGGCACCCCCCCGGGCGAGTACAACCTGGTCGTAACCGTTTATTCATCTTCTACCTTGCAGGGGCTGAAGGTATCGGGCAGCACCAACCGGGAGGCCCTGGTGACGCTGGGATCGGTGAAGGTGCTCCAGCCCTGGCCAGCGCCGGCCCTGGAGTCTTTTCCCTTGAAGGTGCCCGTGCACGGCAAGGAGCTCACCATTCCCGGCTGGATGGAGTCCGATTCTCTGGAGGCGTTGGGCATCCAGAAAGTGGTGCGGGGCAACCTGGACAATGAGATCTCACTCTATGGCTATGGCCTGGCCGGCGACTCCTTCCAGCCAGGCGATGACCTGGTAGTGACCTTGTTGTGGCAGGCCATCCGCAGGCCCCTACAGGATCACGTGGTATTCCTGCAGCTTTTGGACGGTGCAGGCAAGCTGGTGGCCGGGCGCGACAGCCAACCCCTGGGCGGTTCTTATCCCACCTCCCGATGGCTTCGGGACGAGGTGGTACGAGATCAGCAGCACCTCCTTCTACCAAGGGACATACCGGATGGCGACTACCGACTCATCGTCGGCATGTACGTCTCTGCTGACAACAAAGAGCGTCTCACCGCTATACGCTGGACCCGTCGCAGCGGCGACTGGGTGGACCTGGGGATGGTAAGGGTGAAAGGTCGGCCCCGGACCTTCGTGGTGCCGAGAATAGAAACCCACCTGGAAGCTCAATTTGGCAATGCCATCAAGCTGATTGGCTACGACATCGGCACCAAAGCTCTAAGGCCGGGGGATGTCCTACCGCTCACCCTCTACTGGCAATCCCTGGAGGGCATGGATGTACCTTATACCGTTTTCGTCCATGTGCTGGATTCTCACGGGCGCCTGGCGGCCCAGCACGATGGCCAGCCAGGCGCGGGCCTCTTGCCCACCACCAGTTGGGTCAGGGGTGAGATCATCCGTGACCAGCACGTCATCCGTTTGCCCGAGGGGTTGGCGCCCGGGGAATACTTCGTCGTTGTGGGCATGTACGATCCGATCTCGGGCCAACGACTTGAGGTCAAGACGGCTTCCGGGCTGGCCCAAGATAACGCCGTGTCTCTGGTGGAGATCCGGATGGAGAAGTAGGTGCCTGGAGTGCCCTGAGCCCTGGTCGGGGGCCTTAAGGACTTGCGATTGCCGATTGTCAAATCTAAAATCGAAGATCAGAAATCGAAAATCAGGTTCTTCGCTGTTTCAAGTGGGTAACCCGAAATCCAGCTTACCTGCAATAAGGTAAGCCATGGTGATGATATTTCTGTTGGTTCGGTATCCTCTGGCTCTCGCCTTGGCGGCTTGGATGAGGCTGTTGATGCCTTCCAGGAAGCCGATGGTGAGCTGGCTATCGAACCAGTTGAGT
>JACQYG010000092.1:1795-3127 GCA_016208345.1 Chloroflexota bacterium | reverse complement strand
GCTCACTCCCAAGAGGTTTCCCACTTGCATCGCTTGTTTTGTGAGAGCTCGGTCTTTTCATAATGGCCCTTTCTCTCGGGCAGGAGCATCCATGATCCCCTTGGTCGAGATGCGCGGCATTTCCAAAAGCTTTGGCCCCGTGCAAGCCTTGCACAAGGTTCACCTCTCGCTGTATCCCCGGGAAGTCCTGGGCCTGGTGGGGGACAACGCCGCCGGCAAGTCCACCTTGATGAAGATCCTTACCGGGGCGTACCAGCCCGACGAAGGGGAGATCTACCTGGAGGGCAAGCGGGTGCGTTTTGCCAGCCCCCACGATTCCCGAGCCATGGGCATCGAGATGGTCTATCAGGACCTGGCGTTGGCCGGTAACCTCAGCGTCACGGCCAACGTCTTCCTGGGGCGCGAGCCCACCCGGTCTGCCCTGGGCGGGCTGGTGCGCTTCATGGACGAGAGACAAATGGAGGAGGAAGCCCAGAGGCTCCTGCACCGGCTCAGGATCAACATCGGCTCAGTGCGCCTGAGGGTGGAGAGCCTCTCTGGCGGCCAACGCCAGTCGGTGGCCATCGGCCGGGCCACCGCCTTTGAAGCCAAAGTAGTGATTATGGACGAGCCCACCGCTGCCCTGGCCGTGCGGGAGGTGGGCAAGGTCCTGGAGTTGATCCAGGTCCTACGGGAGCATTGCGTGGCAGTGATCCTCATCAGCCATCGCCTGCAAGACGTCTTCGCCGTAGCTGACCGCATCATGGTGTTGCGTCGGGGCGTAAAGGTCGGCGACAGGCCCACGGCCAAGACCAACATGGATGAAGTGGTGGGCTTAATGGTGGGGGCCCGAGGTGACGGAGGGGAAGAGACCCGGGCCGTGGCCACGGTGGGCTGAAGCCGCCAGGATCATCGACAGGAGGTGACCGGCCATCTTTATGGAAAGGCTCCTCCGGCGTTTCAGCGAGGAGGCAGAGCGGCGCCGGGCGTCCATTAGCTTCCGGGTCTCCGTGGGGCAGTTTCTGGATAACTATGGCATCTTCCTGGCCCTGATCCTGATGGCCATCGCCCTAACCATCCTGGAGCCGACCTATTTCCCCACAGTGGAGAACCTGACCAACGTGGCCCGGCAGACCTCGGTGAACGCGCTCCTGGCCCTGGGGCAGTTCCTGGTCATCCTCACCGCCGGCATCGATCTCTCGGTGGGCTCGGTGATGGCCCTTTCTATGGTCTCCTTGGCCCTGGCCATCCACAGCGACGTCCCATCGGTTCTAGCAGTGGCTCTGGCCCTGGGCCTGGGCCTGGGCTGTGGGCTCCTGAACGGCTGGGGCCTCACCAAGCTGCGCCTGCCGC
>JACQYG010000092.1:0-1761 GCA_016208345.1 Chloroflexota bacterium | reverse complement strand
CCTCATCTCCGGTGGCGTGCCCATTTCCGGCCTGCCGAGGGAGGTGCGCGTCTTCGGGGCCGGAGATATCCCCATCCTGAATCGGCCCGAGTCGCCGTTGGTGGTCCCGGTGGCACTGGTGGTGGTTATCGTATTCTACACGGTCTTTTGGCTCTTCCTCACCCGCACCAGGACTGGCCGCCACGTCTACGCCGTGGGTGGAAACCCCCAAGCCGCCCTTTACGCTGGCATCAATGTGGACCGGGTGTTGACCCTGGTTTATGTCCTATGCGGCGGGCTGGCAGCGGTAGCCGGCATTGTCCTGGCCGGCCGCACTAATTCCGGTTATCCCAACGCCGGCATCGGCTCTGAGCTGGACGCCATCGCTGCGGTGATCATTGGGGGAGCCAGCTTCTTCGGTGGACGAGGCACGGTCTTCGGCACCTTCGTGGGAGCCTTGATCATGGGTCTCCTGCGCAACGGCCTTAATCTGCTGAATGTGTCAGCCTTCTGGCAGTTCGTCGTCATCGGCTTCGTCATCCTCGTCGCCGCCTACGTGGATGTGCTGCGGCGTCGCTCGATGAGGCTTTAGTCTTCTGCTCCAATGAGGAAGGTTCCCGGGCTACAATGATAGGAGGTGATGAGTCGCAGCAACAAACCTTCAAGTCTATTGGGGGCCCAAGCGACAGGTCCAAGGACCTGCTGCTGAAGCGCGTTCAATGGGCCATCCAAGGGGAGGTGATGAAGCCCGGCCGACGGGTGGGCGCCGAGATACCGTTACTCAAGTGTTTGTAACTACAGAAAGGGAGAAAGATGAAACGTGTTATTGCCTTGCTATTGGTTGCCAGCATGGTGCTGCCGCTGGGCGCTTGTGGGCCAACGCCGACTCCCGCCGCCAAGCGCTACAAGATCCTTCTGAGCATGAAGGGTCCTGGTGCCGGCAATCCCTTCTGGGCGGCGGTAGAGAAGGGGGCGGTGGAGACGGCCAAGGCCATGGGGAACGTTGACCTGACCGTCCTGGCACCCCCAGCGGAGACCGACGTGGCTACCCAGGTCAGCCAGATCGAGGACCAGATCACCAAAAAGGTGGACGCCATCGTGGTAGCACCCACCGATGTGGCGGGGCTGAACCCCACCTTTGACAAGGCCAAGGCGGCCAAGATCCCGGTGCTCTTCGTGGATACTGACGCCCCGTGGCCGGACAAGGTGACGTTCATTGGCACGGACAACCGGGCCGGCGGGAAGCTGGCCGGTGAGTACATCGCCAAGCAGTTGGGGGGCAAAGGTAAAGTGGCGGTCATCACCGGGGTGATGGCGCAGCAGACCCACATCGACCGGGTGGGCGGCGCCGTGGATGCCATGAAAGCCGCAGGCCTAACCATCGTTGCCCAGCAGCCGGCCAACAGCCTGCGAGACCTGGCCCAGACGGTGATGGAGAACATCCTGACCGCTAACCCGGATGTAGCCGCCGTCTTTGCCAGCAATGACCTGATGGCCCTGGGGGCCATGGAGGCCATCAAGGCGGCCAAGAAGAAGGTCATCGTGGTGGGCTTCGACGCCAATCCCGATGCCGCCAAGTCCATCCTGGCCGGGGAGATGTCGGCCTCAATCGCCCAGAGCCCCTACAACATGGGGAAATTCGGCGTGGAGAACGCGGTCAAGGTGCTGAAAGGCGAGACCATCTCCAAGCGCATCGACACCGGCACGCTCCTGGTGGACAAGTCCAACGCCGATACGTACAAGGAGCCCTTGCCTCTCCTGGTCGCGGAGGGCCGGTTCATA
>JACQYG010000042.1 GCA_016208345.1 Chloroflexota bacterium | reverse complement strand
GTGGTCTTCGCCAAGTCATATTAGCCGATGAGTGACGGGTTGACGAGTCAATGAGTGTTGCTGTAGACGAGGACGGGGATCGTTCCCCGTCCTCTTTTTTCACGTGACCCTTGGAAGACAGTGGTGAGGGGACAATAACACCGAAAGCCATCCGGTCATCTCGGCGTTAGGTTCAAGAGGATTCCGATAATCAGCAAAAGTCCCAGCACCGTGCCCCCGACAATGGCTACCGCTAGTCTCCTACGCTTGATCATGATTTCTCCCTTGCTGCCCCTTCTGCCTCGACGCGCTCCAAGTTTAGCTTCTCCCCGCATCGTTGTCAACGGCCTGAACGCACATGTGTTCAGCTAACCCGCGCAGGCGCCCCCACGAAAACCACTGTTTACGTATCAGCAGCCCCATCGCCAGGGCGGCCAGGGTCAGGCCGCTGATGAGGGCTCCAGCCGTGAAAGTCAGAGGGAGGAAAGAGAACCGGACCCGGTGTTTCCCCGACGGCAGGTAGACTGCCCTGAAGGCGTAGTTGGCCCGGAGGATCTCAACACCTTGGCCGTCCACGGTGACCTGCCATCCCGGGTAGAAGACCTCGCTGATCACCAGGAAGGTATCTGTGGCGCTTTCGGTGGATACCTCAATGCGGTCCGCGGAGTAGTAGGTGATGTCCACAAATGCCGAGGTCAAGGGCCCGGAGGCGATAGCACGGCCTTTTTCCAGGAGCACTGTCCGGGAGGGATCGAAGTCCGGCGACCTCAGGACAGAGAGGATAGCGGTGCGTGAGGGAAGCACCTGGCTTTCCGCTACCAGGAAGGCCCGGGGCAGGGCCTTAGTGTTAAGATAGACATTCACCTGGGGATCACCGTCGAAAACCGGGACGAACTTGGTCCAGTCCAGGGGGACGTTCTTATGCCCAATGAGGTACTTGGCATTAAGGAAGTCGTAGAGCCTGGAGGACCGGCTCCCCATGTTCTCCCAGTAGGCCTTGTAGTCGGCCAGGGTCATGGGGTTGTACACTCCCCAGACCTCCTGGATCCGGTTCAAGAGACCCGTATCGGGCTGCCAGGCGTCCCAGGCCCCGGTATTGGAGTCGATGCGGTAATAGGATCGGTCCCGCTGGAGGAATTTCACCGCCTCAGGATGATGGAAGCCCTGGGAGGGATCATCCCCAGTAACATCCACACCAGAGCCGGTGCTCAAGAGCTCTAAGGAGGCCAGGGCCACGACGAGCCAGCCCAGGGCTGCCGGCCGCAGCCAGCCGAATCGCCGGGCGGCGAAGAGGGCCACGCCGATGCCAAGGATGGCCAGGAAAAAGGCCAGGCCATTGGTGGCGCTGGCGATGCGCTGGAAGATGACGGGGTCTTTGTCCTGGCTGACCAGAAGCACGGCGTAGGTCAGGGGCACGGTGACCAGGGTCACCAGGAGAAAAACCAGGGCCAGGTACCAAGTGGCCCGGCGTAGCCTGGCCCGAATTATCTTGGCAAGGGGCCTCATCAGGCTCTCCAGCCCCAGGGCGGCCAGGACGGCCACGGCGAAATCGAAAAGGTAGACGAACCGGGCCGGGGCGCGCACCTTGTCAAACCCGGGGACGAACTGGAAGAGCCAGCCGTGTAGCACGGTGTAGCCGCCCAGGGCCAGGGCCAGGGAGAGGGCCGCGGCCAGGCCCAGAAAGGCAGTGAGCCGATTGCGCCCACTGGCCAGGCCCCACAATGCCAGAATTAAAGGCAGCACGCCCAGGTAGCCCACCTCCACCCGGTCCCAGGGGCCCCAGTAGTTCGCCGCCCCGCGCCCGAAGAACGATGGCACGAACATTCCTATCAATTGGGCCGGAGCCAGGGAGTAGGCGATGGAATCCCGATAGCCGATCTGAGAGCGTACAGAGAGGTCAGCGAGTTCGTATGCGGGCAGGAGGACTACTGCTGCCAGCCCCAGGGCTACGACCAATGTAAGTGCCAGGGCCACGGCAGCCTGGGCCAGGGCCCGAAGCCGATGCGAACCGGGGCTGGCAGTGAGGCCCCAGTAGAGGGCGAAGAGGGTTAGAAAGAACGCCGCGTAGAGCACCGGCTGGACGTGGCCGGCCAGGATAGCCAGGCCCAGGAAGAGACCGGCCCAGCCAGCCGGCGATAACTTCCCGGAGGCCAGGGCTTTATTGTAAAACAGGAAGATCAGGGGCAGCCAGGCGGCGGCAGCGATGAGGTTATAATTGCCGAAATGGACGACGAAGAGGTCCGAAAACATGAAGGCCACGGAGCCGAAGAGGGCGGGGACACGGCCCAGGCGGAATCTCCGGGAGCCTGGCGGGGGCAGGTCCAGCCCCCGCAAACATAGGTACATGAAGGCGCCGGCCAGGAGAAAGTGGAGGGCGGAGAGGAACTCCATGGTCTCGTAGGTTACCTGGGGTGCCAGGATAAAGGCGGTGAGATTGATGGGATAAAAAAGCCCCATCTGGATATCGGCGGCAAAGGGGGCACCTCCATTCAGATAGGGGTTCCAAAGAGGCAGGAGGCCGGATCGCAGGCTCTGGGCAGCGAAGCGGTAGGCCGGGAAGAGGAAAGACGCCAGGTCACCGCCTCCGGCGGGCATCCAGGTGTCCCGGGCGAAGACCAGGCGCCAAAAGAAGCCCACCGTCAATAGGGCCAGGAGGCCCAGGGCGGCCAGGTCCTGGTGGTAGTCCCGGGCCAGGCGGCCGCGCTGAAAAAGGAGCCTGGTACCGAGATACGCCAGGAGCCATAGCGCCGTCGAGGCTCCCAGAACGGTTGGCAGGTTCAGCCACGCCATACTTTGAGCCCTCTATACCAGGTCGTTGGCCAGGAAGAGGATGCTGTCCCCGGTGACATTTCTCAGAGCCGACGGGGTGTTGAAGAAGCCGCACACCCGGAATCCGGACTTGAGGTACACCAGGAAGGCTGGATTGGAGGCCGGCGCCTCGGCCAACATGGTTCTAAGCCCCAGCTGGCGGGCATGGTCCAGGGAACGTTCCACCAAGCGGGTGGCGATGCCCCAGCGGCGGTAATTGGGGAGCACGAAGATCTGGGTGATGTTGGCGGCCTGGTTTACCTCTTGCAAGGCCACCTCGGCGAAGCCTACCACCACTTGCTTGTCCGCGGCCACGTGGAGGACGTGGCGGGCAGCCCGATCATGGGTCAGGTAGTAGCTGTCGATCTCCTCCCGGTACTCCTGGCGCAGCAGCCCCACTGCCCTGGCGTCTTCTGGGGAGGCCTCGCGGTAGATCACGGCCTTGGCCCGGGCCCAATCCCGAAGGGCCTGGCGGTGGGTCATGAAGGCGATGTCCTCGGGCAGCCCTTCGGGGGCGAAGAGGCGCACCTCGGTGGCATCATCCCCGGCCCGGAGCTCGCCGCCCACCACATGGGCGGAGTAGAGGATCAAGACTCCCCGGCTCCCAGTCTCGGTACCGAAGGAGTAGACCCCCAGGAGATCGTCCAGGGCCACCTCCAGGCCGGTCTCCTCCCTGGTCTCTCGCACCGCGGCGTCCTCGGCGCTCTCGTCGTGCTCAACGAAGCCCGAGGGCAGGGCCCAGGCGCCAATATGGGGCTCCATAGCCCGGCGCACCATCACCACTTTTCCTTCCAACTCAAGCACTACCCCTGTCCCCACCTTGGGGTCCAGGTAGACCACGAAGCCGCAGGAGGTGCACGCCGGGCGATAGCGCCCGTGCAGAAACCTCTCCTCTAGTTTCGCACCGCACCTGGGACAGTAGTTCATCCGTCACATCTGAGATATATAGTGGCCGCGTAGCAATGGATTTGCCCGACATCCATTATACAACCGGGGACGGTTGAAGACAACCTCGGGCAGGAGGTGTTATAGTGGGGCTTACTGAAAAGGTCTGGAGAGTGGGGACGTTCAGGAAAGCCTACGGGTCCTTGCTTTTGGGGCCTTCCAGACAGCGCCAGACATAGAGCAGCCTATGGAGGACGATGAGATTGGTGAAAACAGCCAGGAGAGCCAGCGTGAGGTAGATCTGCCCCACCAGGGAGCCGATCATCACCATGAGCAGCCGCACGTCGCGGGAAAAGAGAGAGGCGATCCCCGAGCGGAATTCCACTGTGGTGGAGGCCTCGGCCCGGGCCCGTGAATAGCTCACCAGGAGCGAGCCTGACAGGGCAAGGAAGCCGAAGAACCACGCCTCGGGTCTGGCCTCGTATCTCTGGGCCCAAAAAATCATCCCCAGCACGATGGCGGCGTCGGCATAACGGTCCAGGATGGCATCGAAAAAGGCGCCGAAGCTGGACTCCATTCCCTTTAAGCGGGCGATCTCACCATCTACGCCGTCGACCACAGAGGAAAGCTGGGCCAGGAGCCCACCCAGAACGTTACCGCCCAGGGCATAGGCCGGCAGGCTCGAAAAGCCGATGAGAAAACTCAAAAAGGAAACCTGGTTGGGGGTCAGGCCGGTCCTGGCTAGCCACCTAGCCATGGGGCGAGAAAACCGGCGGTTGAGATGCCGGGAAACCAGGCCATCGTAGCTCATAACCCCACCCTTTTGAGATTGGCCTCAGCGTAGGCCAGGTCTTCCAGAGTATCCACATCGATCCAGGAACTGCCCGACACGTCGCAAGCCCCCAGCCCAGGGCCGTGGTCGATGAGCCACTTCATCGCCCGGCTGATGGTCCGGCCGCCGAGCTCATGAGAGGCAGTGGCCTCTATGGCCTCGAAAACGGGGCTATGCAGGAGGAAGAGCCCTGTGTCTACAGCGTTCCATCGCTTTAGCTTCTTCCCGATGTCCTTGATCAGCCCCGATACCGAGATGAAAACCTTCGTGGCATCGTTGACCTGGGGCGCGGCCTTCGGCGTTCTGTCCACGCATAGCCAATTGCGCCTGATATCGGTGGCCAAAAGTGCGGCCACCATGTTTGGCTCCACCAGATGATCGGACATGGCCAGCACGAAGGACTGGTCCTCCAGAAGCTCCCGGGCTGCCAGGAGGGAGGTGGCGTTGCCCGCTTCGTAGTCGGGATTGACGACGGCGGTCACCCGAGCACCGTGGCGAGGGTTGCTTCCCAACCAGGCCTCGATCTTATGGCCCAGGTAGCCCACCACCACTATTATCTCCCGTATGCCGGCGTGGGCCAGGGACTCAATGGTGTAGTCAATGAGAGGGCGACCCCGCACTTTAAGCAGGGGTTTGGGGCAATGGCTGGTCAGGGGAGCCAGCCTGCTGCCATTACCGGCCGCCAAAATCACCGCTTTCACTACACGCACCCCTTTGTTTACTCAGCCTGGAACCTGCTTGGTTCTAATATTCAAATCCTCTCAAAGCGCGCGGTGTCCAAGACGAATACGGTAGCCATTTGTCACTAGGGCCTCTGAGAGTTCGTCGGCGTCTTTGGCCTGGGTTATCGCCACGATGAGTTGCAATTGCACGGCTTCAAAATCCACCCCGGTGTATGTACTGCTACAGGCGTTCGAACCGTTCCACGTCCCAGACCAAGATATTGGCTGGTGTGCGCAGAGCGGCGCCAAATCCCCCACCCAGGTTGTCCCTGGACCGGTTGGTGGATCGGACCACCTCCATCACCTGCCCTAGGGCCTCCTGTCCTACGCCCACCAACACGGCTCTCAGCTCTTCCCCATCTGACTCCAGGCAGGAGTCCAACAGAGTGGCCTGGCAATTGTGTTCGATCAACTGGCTCAAGAGTAGCTCGGTCACATCGCCGGGGACCAGTGCTAGAACCATCTTCACACGGCTGCCCTTGCCACCTTGGTTATAAGAGCAATAGCAGGGGCCACCCTGGGCGCACCCCAGGCAACAATATGCGACCCCACCAATGTATACCCGGGGCCACCCGACTGATATGCCGCAGTTACCGCAGCGAACCACTTCTTCCTCATTCAAGATGATCACCCATCGCCGTACGGTCGTCCAGCCGCCTTTCTTTACTAGTAAAGAAACTGTTCCACTTCCCACACGAAAATTGTCGCGCCGCCCACTGGCACCTCCATTGGCGGAGGTAATTCGGTCGGCGCTAAAGGTAGGAGGGCAGGGCTCACCTGGCTCAGGAGCTCTGCCCGCTGTCGGCACGTGTCCTTAATGATTCGGGTGACCTCGTCCACCTGCTTCGCCTCCACGGCGATGCGCACCGTGGAATTGCCCCGGCGCAGGACCCCACCGGTGGAACCGATCCTGGTGGCCCGATGCCCGGCTTGGGTCAAGGCGTCAAGCAAGTTCCCCACATCCAGATCCTGAACTATAGCTGCCACCATCTTCACGGCTGAACTCCGGTACTTAACAAGTGTAGTGGCGGATCGCACCCACGAATTAAGGATACCAGAACAAGGTGAAAAGTCGGGTTAACTCAGGTAAACGGAAGGTAAAAAAAGATAAGCCCTCAGTGGGCTGGCGGAGGGCTTATCTTG
>JACQYG010000041.1 GCA_016208345.1 Chloroflexota bacterium | reverse complement strand
CAGCGTGGTCGTGATCTTCATTGGGTTCGCCATCTCCGCACGGCCGAGCCAGGCGCAGGCGCGCCTGACCCAATACGCCGCCCGCCAACCCCGGACGCTGGAGGAGCTCGAGCTACAACAGCCCTTCTTCGACCGGGTGGTGAAGCCGGTGATCCGCGCCTTTGCCCGGCTCGTGCTGCGCTACACCCCTCAGAGCACCATAGACGGGATCAGGCACCGGTTGACGCTGGCGGGCAACCCCAGGGGCCTTCAGGCCAACGATTTCCTGGGCCTGCAGGGGTTCCTGGCCCTGATCCTGGGCGCCGGTGGCTTTCTCGTCTTATACCTGGGGAAGAACCCGTTGCCCAAGACGGTGATCCTGACCGCCGTGTTCACCGTGCTGGGGTTCTACCTGCCCAATATCTGGTTGAGCCGGCAGATCTCGCAGCGGCAAAATGCCATCGTCAAGGCCCTGCCGGATGCCCTGGACCTACTGACCATCAGCGTGGAGGCCGGGCTGGGGTTCGACGCGGCCATGGCCAAGGTGGTCGAGAAGTGGACCAACCCGTTGACCATGGAGTTCGCCCGGGTCATCGGCGAGATCCGCATGGGAAAGGCCCGGCGGGAAGCCCTCCGCGAGATGGCCCAGCGCTGCGAGGTGCCAGACGTGACGACCTTCATCGCCGCGATCATCCAGGCGGACCAGTTGGGGGTCAGCATCGCCCGGGTGCTGCGCATCCAGTCCGATCAGATGAGAGTGCGGCGCCGGCAGAGGGCGGAACAGAAGGCCCACGAGGCCCCAGTCAAGATGGTGTTTCCGCTGGTATTATTGATCTTCCCGTCCCTGTTCGTGGTCATCCTGGGGCCGGCCATACCGAAGATCCTGCGTGCGTTGGGAGGGCTGGGGAAATAGTCGTCAACAATCTGACCCGGAACAGGCAATTGATCGTCCGGGGAAAGCTCGCCAAAAGCCTCCTGGCCAGGGCCAAGGGGCTTTTGTTTCATCCGCCTCTGGCCCAGGGCGAGGGCTTGCTCCTGGCTCCCGAGAGCTCGATTCACACCTTTTGTTCCGGGTGCAGGGGCGGGGTGCTACCGGTGAGGGCACCGTGGTGCCGCATCTGCGGGCAGACCCTGACCGTCTCGAACGCCCGGGGCACCGTCTGCCAGTTCTGTGCCTCCTCGCCCCTGCGGATCAGTGGGATCAGGGCTGTGGGCCCGTTCGTGGATCCTCTCCGAAAGGCCATTCACGCTTTCAAGTATCGAAATCTCAGGTCACTGGCCTCGCCCCTGGGCGCTCTCCTGGCCGACCATCTGGATCGTCACCCGTTGCCGGTGGACCTCATCGTGCCAGTGCCCCTACACCCCCGGCGGTTGAGGGCGAGAGGGTACAATCAGGCGGAACTCCTGGCCCAATGCCTGGCGGAGAAAAGCAAACTAGCATTGGCAGAAAAAGCGCTGGTCCGGGCCAGGCCCACGCGCTCGCAGATCGGTCTGGATGCGGTGGAGCGCCGGGCGAACGTGTTGGGCGCCTTTGCTTGCGCCGATGGCCAGGTGATGGGCCGTAGAGTTCTTTTGGTGGATGACGTGTGCACCACCGGCGCGACGTTGGAGTCCTGTGCCGGGGAGCTCTACAATGCCGGCGCAGCGGCGGTCTGGGGGCTGACGCTGGCCCGGGAGTGAGGCCATGAGAATTGTTTTCATGGGGACGCCGCGGTTTGCCGTGGTGGTACTGGAGGCCCTGGTCGAGGCCGGCCACCAGGTGCTGGTGGTGACACAGTGCGACAAGGCAGCGGGGCGAGATCGGAGACCTCGACATTCCCCGGTGAAGCTGGCGGCTCTGGAATACCGGCTGCCGGTGTATCAGCCGGAACGGATAGGCTCACCGGCAGCCCTGGAGACGCTGGGCGGGTTTCAGCCGGAACTCATCGTCCTGGCCGCCTATGGGCAGATGCTCCGGGCCAACGTCCTCAAGCTCCCGCCTCTCGGCTGCCTCAACGTGCACCCCAGCCTGCTCCCCAGGTACCGTGGTCCTACCCCCATCCCTGCGGCGATCCTGGCCGGTGAAACGGAGACCGGGGTTACTGTAATCCGCATGGACGAGGGGATGGACACCGGGGACATCCTGGCACAACGCCGGCTGCCCATCGCCGCGGACGACACGTCGGAGTCCCTGGGGGAGAAGCTGGCCCGGTTGGGAGCCTCGGTGCTCCTGGAGACGATCCCGGCCTGGGCTCGTGGGGAGATCGTCCCGGTGCCGCAAGAGCATTCCCTGGCCACCTACACCAGCTTGATTCGTAAAGAGAATGGGAGGATCGACTGGCGAGGGGACGCCGTGGACATCGAGCGCCGCTGCCGCGCCTACCATCCCTGGCCCGGGACCTGTACCACCTGGCAGGGCAGAACACTGAAGGTGAGCCCGGTGCAGGCCGTTCCCGAGTGGCGAGGGGGCGGCGAGCCCGGAATGGTGTTTCTCTTGGGCGGCCAGGTCGGCGTGGTCTGCGGAAGGGGTGCGGTGATCCTGCAGCAGGTGCAATTGGCGGGAAAAAAGGCCCTATCCGGGCCGGAGTTCGCTCGCGGGCAGAGGGGCCTGGTTGGCTCCATCCTGGGCCACTGATGGCGTTGACTCGCCCAGGGGTTTGTGCTATCATTGCCGTGCGAGACCAAATTGTTTGACCACTCAGGAGGTGAGCGACTTTGTTTTACCTGGATCCGATATACTTTTTCTTCGCGCTGCCGCCTTTGCTCCTGGTGCTCTACGCGCAGTTCAAGGTGCAATCCACCTACAGCAAATTCCTGAAGACCCCAAACATGACTGGCATCACCGGCGCTCAGGCCGCCAGGAGGCTTCTGGATGCCAGCGGGCTGGGCTACGTGGGGATCGACGGCGCACCCGGCGAGCTCTCGGATCACTACGATCCGTCCCAAAAGGTGTTGCGCCTCTCTTCCGGCGTGGCCTATAACGCCTCGGTGGCCTCCCTGGGCATCGTGGCCCACGAGGTCGGGCACGCGGTTCAGGATCAGCGGGCCTTTTTGCCGATGCAGGTGCGCACGGGGCTGGTGCCCATCGTGAACCTGGGCACCACCTTGGGCTACATCTTCTTCCTGGCCGGGATTTTCCTGCAGTTCACCGGCCTGGTCTGGGCGGGCGTGGGGCTCTTCTCGTTGGGCTTCGTTTTCACGGTGGTCACGCTGCCGGTAGAGTTGAACGCCTCCAGCCGGGCGCTGGCTTTGTTGCGGAATAACGGCCTGGTCAGCACCACGGAACTGGCGGGCGCCAGGGCGGTGCTGGACGCGGCGGCTTTGACCTACGTGGCGGCCATGGCCCAGGCCCTGGGGAATCTCTTGTATTACGTTTTCCTGGCCTTGGGCATGGGGCGGCGCAACGACTGATCGCTTGCTGGTAGTAAAAGGAAGCCAGACCCTGATGTCCCGGAGTTGAACTCCGGGACATCAGGGTCTGGCTTTTTAGTTGCGTATGACGGTGGGATTGCCGGAAAAGGTTCGCCTGACGGACTTGGGCCACGATGAGATAGCCGAACGGCTCGTTGCCATGGGCGAAGCGCCTTACCGCGCCAGGCAGATCTACGCCGCGGTCTATCGCTCCTTGGCCACCGATTTCGAGGGCCTGACCGCCCTGCCGGAGCCTCTGCGAAAGCGCCTGGGCGAGCGGTTTCAGGTCCGCACACTCCTCCCCAAGCAAGAACTGATCTCCGCCGATGGCCTGACCAAAAAGGTGCTTTTCTCGTTGAGAGACGGGGAGACCATTGAGTCGGTGCTCATGCTCTACGCCGGGAGAGGAGAGCGTAAGGGGCGGGCTACGGTCTGCGTGTCCACCCAGGTTGGCTGTGCCATGGGCTGTGCCTTTTGTGCCACCGGGCAAATCGGGTTCATTCGCCATTTATCCGCGGGCGAGATCGTGGAGCAGGTGCTCCACTTCGCCCGGGAGATGGCACTTAAGGGGCGAGCTATCACCAATGTCATCTTCGCTGGGATGGGGGAGCCTCTGGCCAACTACGATAATACCTGGGAGGCGGTGGAACGCCTCAACGATGCCGAGGGCTTCGGCCTGGGAGCACGCCATATGACCATCTCCACCGTTGGCCTGGTCCCCGCCATTGCCAAACTGGCTCGGGAAAGGCTTCAGGTGGGCCTGGCGGTATCGCTACATGCTCCGGACAATATCGCCAGGGCTTCCCTTATGCCGGTCAACCGGCGGTATCCCCTGGAGCAGTTGCTGCCGGCCTGCGCCGAATATGGTGCGGTCACTGGCCGCCGGGTCAGCTTCGAGTACATCCTGATCGCTGGCCTGAACGCCTCTCTGGGCCACGCCCAGAGGCTGGGGGAGTTGCTGCGGGGGACGCTCTGCCACGTTAACCTGATACCGGTGAACCCTGTCCCGGGAAGTCCCTATCGCCGTCCCGGCTGGCGGGATATTCTGGCATTTCAGGAGGAGGTCCGCCGCCACGGTGTGGCGACCACCTTGCGCGTAGAACGGGGAGTCGAGATCCAGGCCGCCTGTGGCCAGCTCCGGGCCCGATACGTGCCGGAGTAGGCTTTAAGGCGAGCGACTGCCTTTCCTGGACGGCGGGCCGTCGCCCAGGGTCGGCAAGTAAACTGGACATCGCCTGGGCAATAAGATATAATCGTTGCCGCTTGGCTCGTAGAACTCACGCTCGCGTAAGGACATGGACAAACACAGACGGGCTTCTTTGCTGGAGAGGCGGTCGCTAGGAGGAGTTCTCTGGCCTGGCGGACGTTGTGAGTCCGTCATCTCGCGGGTGAGGCGGCGGATGAGGGCTTCTGCTGAGAGCGCAAACAGCGGGTGCAGACGTTGAGTTGCACCGGAACGCCGTTGACATAAATAGTAGCCTTTTGGACATTCGGCATCCAGAGACGGTTGGTGCGCCTTTTCGAATGACTTACGTTGTGTCCGAACTGCGGAGACTTCCCGCAGATATCGCATTTACCGGCCATTTCGTTTCCCTGCCCCTTTCACCAGATCATACCCTGTAGACTGATTTGCGTCGCGTCATATTATCATAAACCCGTGCCTTTGGCAAGAGGGATGACTCCCCTGAAAAAAGGCTATTTCACCGCTGAGCACGCAGAGAGCGCGGAGTTTTTTGAGACTTGTTTGAGAAATTCGTGCATTTTGCTCGCGTGAAGTGATGATTTTGAACGTTCTTTCAATTTTTCTCTCTGCGTTCTCCGTGATCTCTGTGGTGTAATGGTTTTTTCAGTAGAGTCAGGGATATGAAGCTAACTTTTTTGAGACTCTCATTCGGGCTATGAGGTAAAGTGTAGATGGAAGAAGAGAGCTCCAAGGGCAGGGTCGAGGTCTCTCCTGCCGCCATTGCCACCTTGGCCAGCCGGACGGCGATGGAGTGCTACGGCGTAGTGGGAATGTCGGCGAAGACCCTGACTGCCGGGCTGGCGGAGATCCTGCAGCAGGAGAGTTACCACCGCGGCGTGGAGGTCAGGCTGGCCGGCGACCAGATAGTCATCGATCTGTACGTGGTCATCGAGTATGGCACCCGCATATCCGAGGTGGCCCACAACATCATGCGCAACGTCAAGTTCGCCCTGGAGAGATCGCTGGGCGCACCGGTGGTCCAGGTGAACGTCAACGTCCAGGGTCTAAGGGTGAGCGACGTGGACTAAGGCCTGGCAGCTTTCGGTGGCCCTGCCTCTCCCTATGGAGGATAATTTGGCGAGTGAGAGACATTGCCTGGAGTGTGATGGGCGCCTCCTGGCGGAATTGTTGGTGGCCAGCACGGCCTGGCTGGAACAGCACACAACGGAAATAAACCTGCTGAATGTCTACCCGGTGCCCGATGGCGACACGGGAACCAACATGTGCCTGACCATGCAGGCGGCGACCGCAGAAGTCGCTCAATGTCCGGATTTATCGGCGGCGGGAGTAGCCCACGCGGCGTCCCACGGCGCTTTGATGGGAGCCCGGGGTAACTCCGGCGTGATCCTCTCCCAGATCCTACGCGGTTTCGCCCGCAGCCTGGACAAGCAGGCCACCTTCACTGCCGCGGACCTGGCCCGGGCCCTGCAGGAGGCCTCAGCCACCGCGTACAAGGGTGTGATCAAACCGGTAGAGGGCACGATGCTCACGGTGATCCGCGAGTCGGCGGAGGCGGCCACCGTTGCCACCAGGGAGACCGATGACCTGCTGGCCGTCCTGGAAAGGGTGCTCCCGGCAGCTCGGGAGTCGGTGGAGCGGACCCCCTCGCTCCTTCCTGTTCTACGCCAGGCCGGTGTGGTGGACGCCGGCGGCCAGGGCTTGTACCGGATCATGGAAGGGGTGGTGCGCTATCTCCACGGGGAGACCCTGGAGGCGGCCAGGGAAGCAGCAGCCGTCGCCGCCCTGACACCTCCTGAGCAGGGATATGGCTACGACGTCCAATACGTCATCCAGGGAAGCGATCTGGACGTGGAAGCTATGCGGGCCAGGATCGCCGAGATGGGTGAGTCGGCCCTGGTGGTAGGAGACAGGCATAACGTCAAGGTTCACGTTCACGTGTCCGATCCCGGCGAGATTCTGAGCTATGGCGCGCGGCAGGGCGCCCTCAGCAAGATCACAGTAGAAGACATGCAAGAGCAGTATCGGCAGTTCCTGGCGGCTCAGGCTTCGGCTGCGGAGAGCCTATGGGCAGGTGGGAGGCCGAGCGATACCAGCACGGTGGTGGTGGCCTCCGGCGAGGGACTGATGAAGGTTTTCGAGAGCCTGGGGGCGACCGCAGTGGTGCCCGGTGGCCAGACCATGAACCCCAGCACCCAGGAGATACTTCAAGCCATCGAGAGAGTGAATGGCAGCAAGGTCATTGTGCTACCCAACAATGCTAATATCGTGCTGGCCGCGCAGCAGGCGGTGGGGCTGTCAAAAAAACAGGCGGTGGTGGTGCCCACCAAGACCGTGCCTCAAGGCATCGCCGCCCTGTTAGCCCTTAACGCCGACGCCGACCTGGGCGTCAATTGCCAGGCCATGACACGGGCAGCCAACGCGGTCCAGACGGCCGAGATCACCACTGCGGTAAGGGCCGCCCTGGTAAATGGGTTGAACATTCAAAACGGCTCCTACATCGGCCTGGTGAACGGGGAGCTGGCAGCTACCGGCCAAGACGTCCTGCAGGTGATACAAGAGGCCTTGAAGAAGATCGAGACTCAGGAGAAAGAGCTCATCACCATTTACTATGGGAACGGCGTGGAACCCCTACAGGCGCGACAGATGGCCGATCTGATCAGGGAGAGCTACCCCGGACAGGCCGTTGAGTTGGTTCAGGGTGGACAGCCTCACTACGACTACATCATCTCGGCGGAATAGGACGTGAACCTGCACCATGGCTCAAGTTAAGATCGTCACCGATAGCACGGCTGACCTGCCGTTTTCCATAACGAAAAAGCTGGATATCACGGTAGTTCCTCTGAACGTTCATTTTGGGAATGAGACCTACCGCGAGCGGCAGGACATCGACGAGGACCAGTTCTTCGCCAGGCTCAGCCAGAGCGGCGCTCAACCGCATACGTCGCCACCAAGCCTGGGGGACTTTCAAGAGGCATACACCCGGTTGGCGCAGCTAACGGATTCCATCCTCTCGATCCACCTGTCCAGCAAGCTCAGCGGCACCTACGCTGCCGCACGGGGAGCCAGGGATGCTCTCCGAGATCGTTGTGAGATAGTCGTCATTGATTCCACTCTGGCCTCTCTGGGCCTGGGATTCATCGTCACCGAGGCAGCCCGGGCCGCCCAAGAAGGCCAACCACTGGAGGAGGTGGCCAGGTTGGCTCGGGGGATGGTGCTTCAAACGCATGTCCTCTTCTTTGTGGATAGCCTGGAATACCTCCAGCGCGGCGGCCGGATCGGCAAGGCCCAGGCCATCCTGGGCACCATGTTGAACGTGAAGCCGCTCTTTCGTTTGGATCTGGGCGAGATCACCTTGTACGAGAAGGTGCGCACTCGAGCCAAAGCCACGGAGAGGCTATACGAATTCGTAGCGGATTTCCCTCGTATCGAGAAGATCGCCATACTGTACAGCACTACGCCTAACGAGGCCCACAGCCTGGCCCGGCGTGTGGATGCCTTTTATCCTATGGACCGCATTTTCATGGGAAAATATGGGCCGGTGTTGGGGACCCATTTGGGCCCGGGGGCGATGGGCGTGGTGGTCTACGAGGGCCAGGATTAGCTAGACATAAGAATCCTGGATTCCTGCTTCCGCAGGAATGACGATTGGGGATAGGACATTTGCGAAACGGCGAGTCAAGCACCAGTAAACTGGAAAAGTTCCTGAGCCTGGAGCGCAGGCAGAACTTCCAGGACCGCGCGGTGATGGGAGGGCTGGAAGAGAGCCTGCGCCGCTGGGCGAAGGAGGCCGGGGAGGAAAGCCCGGCAGATCAGCAACCAATTATCGAAGAGATAGCCTCTTTTTTCGTCGGCTATGGGCGGCGCGATGGTGCGGGACGGGCCCAAGCAGTGGAAGCTGCTCTAAGCCGCCTCTCTGGGCTCAAGGCCATGGCCAGCTCAGGCCAAGATAGCGGGCTGCTGGTGGAGGCATCTCAGGCCTCCCAGCGGCAAACGCAGGAGGGTCCGCCGACCTACCGGGTCAGGCCGGCGGAGGACGGCAGGCCCATTGTACCCCCCAGGCCTCGCCCAGTGGGCCTGGATTCACCGGTTACCGTGCTGTCCGGCGTCAGCGGGGCCTACTCCGGTAAGCTGAGAAGGCTAGGAATAGAACACATCAGGGACCTCCTCTTTCTCTTTCCCAGGCGCTATAACGATTACACCAGGATCAAGCTCGTGCGCGACCTCCGGGCGGGCCAGGTGGAGACGGTGGTGGGCACCATCTGGGAGATCAGTAAATCCCAGACCAAGAGCGGCAAGCTCATCGTCAAGGCCATCGTCGCCGACGAGTCGGGCACCATAGAGGCCGTCTGGTGGAACCAGCCCTATCTTTTGAATACGCTGACCCGCGGCAAGCAGGTAGTCCTCAGTGGGAAGGTAGACTACTTCCTTGGGCGGCTCACCTTCGCCTCTCCGGAGTGGGAGTTCCTGGAAACACCTGAGCTCATCCACACCGCCCGACTGGCCCCCGTTTACCCGCTTACGGAAGACCTGGGTGAGCGATGGCTCCGGCGGCTGCAAAGCAGAACGGTAGCCCGATGGGCCGCCGAGTTGGTCGATTACCTGCCCGATTCGGTGCGAGCTCGCCAAGACCTGTTGGACCTGGGGACTGCCCTCTGCCAGATTCACTTCCCGGATAATTGGGAATCGTTGGCTCGCGCGCGACGCCGCCTGGCCTTTGACGAGTTCTTCTTATTGCAGCTGGGTGTCCTGGCCAAGAGGAGAGATTGGCAAGAGGGCCAACTGGTGACCCCGATGAAGGTAGACCCGGAGGTCGTCCAGGGTTTTGTTGACTCATTGCCTTTCGCGCTGACCAAGGAACAGAAGCGGGCACTGGGGGACATCCTCGATGATCTGGCCCGCCCGGTGCCCATGGCCCGATTGTTACAGGGGGAGGTGGGCTCAGGCAAAACCGTGGTGGCCATCCTGGCGATGCTGGTGGCAGTTGCCAACGGTTACCAATCAGCGATGATGGCTCCCACCGAGATCCTGGCGGAACAACACTACCGCACCATCCAAGGCGTGCTGCAGGCGATTGGCTCTAAGGTTGACCAAGCTGCACAGGCTCGCCTGCTCACCGGTAGCTTAGCCAAGGCGGAGAAGGAATCCCTGCGGGAAGACATCGGCCAGGGCCGGGTGAACATTGTGATCGGCACCCACGCCTTGATCCAGGAGGGTGTCGATTTTCAAAGCCTGGGCCTGGCGGTGATCGACGAACAGCACCGCTTCGGCGTGATGCAGCGCCTGAGACTGGCCAGTAAGGGTGGCCGGCCGCACTTGTTGGTGATGACCGCTACGCCTATCCCGCAGACCATAGCACTGACCATCTTCGGGGACCTGGACATCTCCACCATCGCCGAGCTTCCTCCCGGCCGACAGAGAGTAAAAACCTACTTCCTGGAACCCCGGCAAAGGGAGCGGGCCTATAACTTCATCCGGTCCCAGGTGGAGAAAGGCCGCCAGGCCTTCGTTATCTGCCCGCTGATCGAGGAGTCCGAGACACAGGAAGCCAGGGCTGCCGTCCAGGAGTTCGAGAGGCTGCAAAGGGAGGTGTTTCCAGACCTGCGTTTGGGGCTCTTGCATGGTCGTATGAAAAGCCAGGAGAAAGACTCGGTGCTACAGGGATTTCGCCAGGGCCTGGTGGACGTGTTGGTCTCGACCCCGGTGGTGGAGGTGGGGATCGACGTCCCTAATGCGACGGTCATGCTCGTCGAGGGGGCGGAACGCTTTGGCCTGGCGCAATTGCACCAGTTCCGTGGCCGCGTGGGGCGTGGGACGTTGGAGTCCTGTTGTGTTTTGCTTTCGGACAGCAATGAGCCCGAGGCCATGGAAAGACTGAGGATCATCGAGGATACCTATGATGGGTTTTCTCTGGCGGAAAAGGACCTGGAGTTGCGCGGGCCAGGCCAGTTTTTCGATCGCTCTCAAGTCGGCCTCAATGGAGAGGAAGGGCGTCTGGGCGAGTTCAGCGGCGTGCGCCAGAGCGGTCGCTGGGAGCTGAGGGCGGCCAGGGTCAGCGATGTGGCGATACTGGAGCTGGCACGCCGGGAAGCCCAGGCCGTGTTCCAGCAGGACCCGAAACTGTCCTTACCGGAGCATCGCCTTCTCGCTCAGAAGGTCACCGACTTCTGGCAGAAGGCGGGCGACCTGAGCTAGCATGCGTGTGATCGCCGGTGCCGCCAAAGGACATCGCCTCAAGACGCCAGTTGGGTTGTCAACCCGACCCACTTCTGATAAAATAAAGGGCGTTATCTTTTCCATGGTGGAGTCATTGTGGTGGGAGGAGGCTTCCGCGAGCCCTGAGGGCGCGAGCATGGTCACCTCCGGCGATGCCTTCTTGGTCTACCAGGGCAAACGTGTCCTCGACCTCTGTGCCGGAACGGGTGCCCTGGGCATCGAGGCCCTGAGCCGGGGCGCGGACTGGACTGATTTCGTGGAATCGAGCATCAAGTGTTGCCGGCTCATAGGTGAAAATCTGGAACGCACCCACCTGCAGGAGCGGGGCCAGGTTTATCACTGTGATGTCGAGAGGGCCATGGAGGGGATCGTCCCGGGCGGTGAGGCTATCGAGAGCGGCTATGACCTGGTGTTGTTCGATCCCCCGTATACGGACCCCCGTATTTCAGAAACCCTGGAGGCGATAGCTCGTGCCCAGTGGGTCCGTCCCGGCACGCTCCTGGTCGTGGAGCACTCAAAAAGGGTGACCTTGGCGGAGGGCTACGGTGGCCTCAGAATAGCGAGGACCCGCCGTCATGGCGACACGTGTATCACCATTTACCGATGGCACAAGGAAGCAGGTCGCGTCGCCAATTCTGGTGTTGGCTGAGGCAAAGCTTATGCCTTCGCTCGGCCGCCATGGAAGGAAATGGGTTGAAAACAGCGCTGTACCCCGGTGCCTTTGACCCGGTACACAATGGACACATTGACATCGCCAGCAGGGCAGCCTTGATCTTCGATGAGCTGGTGGTGGGGGTCTATGACACGCCGGCCAAGCAGACGACCTTCTCCGTCTCTGAGCGCGTGCAGCTCATGCGGGAGGCCTTGAGTGAGTGGCCCAACATCCATGTCGCCAGCTATTCGGGCCTGACGGTCAACTATGCTCGCCAGGTAGGAGCAACCGTGGTGGTGAGGGGACTCAGGGTATACTCGGACTTCGAGTTAGAGTATCAGATGGCCCTGGCCAACCGTAAACTGGCGCCGGAAATGGACCTGATTTGCCTGATGACCAGCCTGCAGTACTCGTTTTTAAGCTCCACCATCGTCAAGGAGATCGCAAAGCTCGGTGGCTGCGTGGACGGCATGGTGCCATCTCACGTGGCCCTGGCCTTGTCTAGAAAATACCACGGTGACGCAGTAACCAGCGCAAAGCCTTGATTTGCCAGCGGTGCTGGATTCTGTGATTGAGAGGAGGGATCAGAGATAGACATTCAGTATTTGGTAGATCGCCTGGAGTCCCTCTTGAATGCCGGCTGGCGAATTCCCTTCTTGAATCTCTCCCTGGTGGACCGGCGCAGTTGTCTCGACGTGATCGATCAGATGCGTATTTCCATCCCCGATGAGATCAAACAGGCGAAACGGGTCATTCAGGATCGGGAGAGGATCATCGCCCAGGCCCAGGCAGAAGCGGAGAAGATCGTTACCGCCGCCCAGGAGCAGGCCGCTTTTCTCCTGCAGGAGAAGGAGCTGACCAAGGCGGCTGAGAACAAGGCCCAGGAGATCATCGAGGAGGCCAGGGCGAAGTGCGCGCAAATGCAGAGCGAGGCGGACCGCTACGCCGTGGAGGTCCTGGTGCGATTGGAAGAGGAACTGAATCAGCAACTTGTTACCGCTCGCAAGGGCATCGAGGCGCTCAAGGCAGATCATCCATCTCCGCATTGACCTTGACGGCGGCCTGGACGTGGCTTATAATGAGCCACCCGGTTATCCCGGTTGGCCCCGATGACTTGTGACCTTAGTGATGGAACAATTGAGATTCAACGTCGCCCATCTACTGACGCTCCCGGTGGGCGCGACGCGGAATTTCGAAATTCAGGGGGAGCGTCTCCTCATCGACGGGATGGCCTCTACGGCGGGCCCGGTTCAGGGAACGGTGAGACTCCTTCGGACCAAAGTGGGCATCCTGGCCAGTGTCGAGTTGAAAGCGGCCGTGCCATACCAATGCAGCCGCTGTGCGGAGGATTTTATTGCCTCGGCTACGGCCTCGTTTGAGGAGGAATTCATGCCCACTGTAGACGTGGTGACGGGCTACCCGGTGGGTGAAGTGGCTGAGGACGAGGCATTGCGCATCGATGCGAATCATGTCCTGGATTTGAGTGAGCTGGCGCGCCAGTATATCGCCCTGGCCCTACCGATGCAGCCCCTTTGCCGGCCGGACTGCGCCGGGCTTTGTGAGCGTTGTGGCCACAACCTCAATCGAGGCCCTTGCCAGTGTGGGACTCAAGAGCCGGATAGCCCGTGGCAAGCTTTGAAGACCGTTTTGGAGAGGAGTTAGTTCAGTGGGAGCTTTACCCAAGCGCAAACTGTCGAAGGCGCGGCAGGGAGAGCGCCGCAGCCATCTGCACCTTGATCCGGTGGTGCTGGTGGAGTGCCCTCAGTGCCATAAGCCGAAAATGCCCCATGAGGTTTGTCCGAATTGCGGCACCTACAACGGACGTGAGGTAATCAAGATCAAATCGCCGAAAGAGAAGAAAAAGCCCCAAGGCTAGAGACGGAGGCCACCTTTGATCAGGACCGCGGTTTGTGACCTCTTGGGCATTGACTATCCTATTATCCAGGGAGGCATGGCCTGGGTAGCTACGGCGGAGTTGGCCTCGGCTGTTTCCAATGCTGGCGGCTTCGGCATCATCGGTGCGGGCAATGCCCCGGGAGAGTGGGTGCGAAGTCAGATCCGGCTCACCCGGGAGTTGACCGACAAGCCTTTTGGCGTCAATGTCTTGCTCATCTCCCCTACGGCGGAAGAGGTAGTCCGTGTAGCGTTAGAGGAGAAGGTTCGCGCCGTCACCACCGGCGCTGGCATGCCTGGCCCCTTTCTGGCGGAGCTGAAGGAACGGGGGATCGTGGTAATGCCCGTGGTGGCCTCGGTAGCCCTGGCCAGGCGACTGGAAAGGATGGGCGCCGACGCCCTGATAGCCGAGGGGATGGAGTCCGGCGGGCATATTGGCGAGATCACCTCTTTTCCCCTGGTTCCCCAGGTGGTAGACGCGGTGAAGGTCCCGGTGATCGCGGCCGGCGGCATCGCTGACGGCCGCGGACTAGTGGCGGCTTTGGCCCTAGGGGCCCAGGGGGTGCAAATGGGCACGCGATTCGTTTGCTCTCAGGAGTGCATCGCCCACCCTGAGTACAAGCGGAAAATCGTGGAAGCTAAGGACCGCTCCACGGTGACCACCGGATACCGCCTGGGACACCCGGTGCGGGCCATCGAGAACCGGTTCACCCGGCATTTCGCGGAGATGGAGGAGAGAGGCGAGATCAGCGAGCAGGAGCTGATCGAGTTCGGCACCGGCAAGCTGCGGCTAAGCGCCATCGAGGGCGATGTGGAAAACGGCTCGGTCATGGCCGGGCAGGTCTCTGGGCTGATCAATGACATAAGGCCGGCGAGAGAGATCATCGCCAGCATGGTAAGGGAGGCGGAGGAGATTATCACCGGTTTGCAACGATTTCGATGCTAGACGGGCACGCCCTAACTGAAGGCAAGCGATGGAGGCGTCGGCAGTAATGGAAGCCATCACCGCATACGTCTTTCCCGGGCAGGGAGCGCAATACGTGGGGATGGGCCGTGACCTGTGCGACGCCTTCCCCGTTGTTAAGAAGACCTTTGAGCAGGCCGACGACCTCATGGGGTTTGCGCTCTCCGATCGTTGTTTTCGGGGTCCGGAGGAGGCCCTGCGCGACACTATGAATCAACAGCCCGCGCTCCTAACGTTGAGCGTGGCGGTCCTCAGGCTCTTTCGCGAGGCCGTGCCGGGAGCAAGGCTGGCGCCGTCCTTTCTAGCCGGTCACAGTCTGGGGGAATACTCTGCACTGGTGGCAGCGGGTGCGCTGGACTTCGCCAGCGCTTTGCGACTGGTGAGGGAACGTGGAAGGCTGATGAAGGAGGCTGGGCTGAAAACGCCGGGCGGCATGGCGGCGGTGCTGGGGCTGGACGAGGCAGAATTGTCAACTATCTGCCAGGAAGCTTCGGACCGGACGGGGGGCCCCGGAGTGGTCCCGGCCAATTTTAACTCGCCCGGGCAAATCGTGATCTCCGGGGAAAGCGGAGCCTTGCAACTGGCCCTGGAGTTGGCGAGAAGCCGTGGAGCCAAAAGGGTGATCCCGCTGGCGGTCTCCATCGCCAGCCATTCACCTTTGATGCGGGAGGCTGCTCTGAAGCTACGGGAGGCCATCGAGGCTACGCCTCTTGACGCCGCTCGAGTGCCGGTTCTTGCCAACGTGACCGCCCGGCCCGTTACCGACGCCCGGGAGATCAAGGATCTCCTGGTGAGACAACTCTACTCACCGGTCCGGTGGACCGAGTCGGTCCAACACATGGTGTCCCAGGGCGTTACGCACTTTATAGAGATGGGGCCCGGTCAGGTGTTGGCCGGCCTGATAAAACGCATTGCACCCCAGGCTTCCGTCGTCAGCCTGGGCGATGCTGGATCATGGCGTCAGTGGATGATTGACTTGACAAGTGCGTAGATTGGAGGTCGCGATGGACTTCACTGGCAGAATCGCCGTGGTGACCGGCAGTTCGCGAGGGCTGGGGCGGGCCATTGCACTGAAGCTGGCTCGCATGGGAGCTGGGGTAGTGGTGAATTACCA
>JACQYG010000020.1 GCA_016208345.1 Chloroflexota bacterium | reverse complement strand
GGGCTTGAGCGTGATCTACGTCACCCACCTCCTGTCCGATGCCTTCGCCCTGGGCGACCGCATGGCGGTCATCAACGATGGAGGGCTGGAGCAGATCGGCCCGAAGCAAGAGGTCTACCAGCGGCCGGCCACTCGCGCGGTGGCGCGCTTCACCGGGACCAGGAACATCTTCGACGGCCAGGTCCTAGAGGTCGAGGGCCGGGAGGTGCACATCAACTGGTGCGGCCAAAGGATAGCGGCCCTGGCCGAGGGTCTGGCCCGGGGCGACCAGGTGAGCTTCTGCATCCGCCCTGAAGAAGTAATGGTGGTGCGATCGGATCGGCCCCGGGGGGACAGCGTCAAGGAGAACCTGCTCTCAGGCAGCGTGGTCCGGGAGGTCGCCCGGGGGGCAACCTATACCATCTTCTTCAAAGCCGACGCCTTGCCGGAGGACGACTACCACCTGGAGGTCCTGCTGCCAAGCCACGCCTACGAGCGCCTGGGGCTGTCCAGCGCCAGGAGGGCCATCGTGTCCCTGAAGAAGAGCGCCATCCACGTGCTGCCCAAGCCTTGACAATAAATTTCCTTAAATTTCCGGGGCCCAGAGCTTTCTCCCAAAAACGCCTTGAACGCCAGGGCTTTTTTTGTTAGGATACGCGGGTGCCATGGCGCGGCAGCCTCGGACACTGTTATCGGACTTCTTTTTTCCTTTCCCCATATCCGAGAGCGCATATAGTCCGGATCCTTTACCGGTAAAGAAACCGGGCACAGCAGCCTTCCACAAACGCAACCCTACGCCAACTTCATCCCGACACCGGTCCCTGGCCATGGGATCACCCGGCGCTGGATGACCTAGACCGCCAGTGGGAATGAGCGATGAACGCTAGACAGATATGGCAGGCAGCTCTGGGGGAACTGCAACTACAGATGACCCGGGCCGACTATGAGACCTGGCTCAAGAACACGGCCATCGTCTCCCACGAGGACGGCACCTTTGTGGTAGCCGTGCCCTCGCCTTTCGTCAAGGAGTGGCTGGACAACCGCCTGGCGGTCTCCATCAAGAGGACCCTGGTGAGCATATTGGGGTACACGGTGGACGTGAAGTTCGTGGTCCAGCCCATTCTCAAGGATAGCGGCCAGGGCGGCCCGTCCCTGCGACACAACGCGCCGGCCCCGGAGAAAAACCCCGCGGTCGCCGTCTCCGCTGACCGGGTCGCCGAGTCGTCCTTGAGCCCCAAGTATACGTTCGACAACTACATCGTGGGCAACTCCAACCGTTTAGCCCATGCCGCCTCCCTGGCGGTGGCCAGGCGTCTGACCCAAGACTACAACCCTCTATTCCTCTACGGCGGGGTGGGCCTGGGCAAGACCCATCTGCTACACGCCATCGGGCACCTGGCCTTGCAACAGGACCTGAAGGTGCTCTACGTCTCCTCCGAGACTTTCACCAACGACCTGATCAATTCGATCCGCGAGCAGAAGACTGAAGCCTTCCGTCACAAGTACCGGCGCATCGATTTCCTCCTGGTGGACGACATCCAGTTCCTGGCTGGGAAGGAGGGCACCCAGGAGGAGTTTTTCCACACCTTCAACGCCCTGCACGGTGCGAATAAGCAGATCGTCGTCTCCAGCGATCGGCCCCCCAAGGCCATCCTGGCCATGGAGGACCGCCTGCGTTCCCGCTTTGAGTGGGGCCTCATCGCCGATATCCAGCCTCCAGATCTAGAAACCCGCATCGCCATCCTGCGGGCCAAGGGAGAAAGCCAGGGAATACCCATCCCCAGTGAGGTGATCGATTACATCGCCAACCGAGTGCAAAGTAACATCCGGGAGCTGGAGGGCTCGCTGAACCGCGTGGTGGCCTACGCCGCCCTGACCAATTCGCCCGTCACCGTGCAGGTGGCGGCCATGGCCCTGAACGACACACTAGTGAGGCCCCGAAAGGCGTCTCCGACGAAGGTGGTAGAGACGGTAGCGGCGTTTTACGGCCTGGGCGTGAGCGCCCTACAGGGGAAAAAACGAGACAAGGAGATCGTCCTGCCACGGCAGGTGGCCATGTACCTCTTGCGCGAGGAGACCGATGCCTCGCTGGTGCAGATCGGCGAAGCCTTGGGGGGGAGGGACCATTCCACCATCTTGCACGGGTGCGGGAAGATCAGCGCCAGCATGAGCGAGGACAACGGCTTGCGCCAGGAGATCATGTCCCTGCGCGAAAAACTTTACGCTCGACCCAACGGGGATAACTAGCCACAACACTGCCGAAAACATCTCCCTTCCTGTGGATAAATGCCCCTTTTCCGTGGATATCTTACCCATTTTGTGGACATCTTGACACCTTTAGGGGCTCCTCTCTTCGAGTGACAAGCATTTCCGGACCTCTGGCCAAAGAGCAACCTGTCTCCCACCCAGGAAAGGGCTCTCGTCCACCACTTCAACGTTTCCACGTGCCTACTGCTACTACGGCTACCTCTTAACCTCAGCAACATCTACCACGCTTGCCCTGATTTCCTTGACAGGACCTATCCAAGGTGATATGTTAGACATGCCAGACTGACCCATCCTTGGAGAAATCAACCGTGGCATTGCCTCGGGGAAACAATCACCGTCGAAGGATCGCCTTTTTGGCAACTTTGCTGCTGCTCCTGCTGGCCAGCGGCATCGCTTTGCTGGCCTCGGGCTTACGGTCTTCCGGAAATGAGCAGGAGACCAGGGCCCGGAGGGTCCTACCCAATACCGACGTGAACCCTTACGGGGCGAGCTTCTTCCTGACCCAGGAGGTGGAGGAGTGGAAGCTCAAGAAGACATTGCAAATGGCCCAGGAGGCCGGCATCGGCTGGGCCCGGCAGCAGTTTCCCTGGGTGGAGATGGAGCCTCAGAAGGGGAAATTCGTCGATGAACGGACGCAAAGATCCACCTGGGAGAAATTCGATCACATCGTGGAGCTATGCGACAGCTACGGGATAAGGGTGATCGCCCGCCTGGATGCGCCGCCGGCGTGGGCCAGGAGCCAACCAGCCCTGGGAAGAGGGCCCCTGCGCGAACCATCTGACTTCGGGGATTTCGTGTACGCCTTTGTGAGCCACTTCAAAGGCCAGATCCAGTATATCCAGCTTTGGAATGAGCCGAACCTGTGGTACGAGTGGGGCGACAACACGCCTGATGCCCGGCAGTACGTGGAGATGCTCAGGATCGGGTTTCAGCGGGCCAAAGAAGCGGACCCCAATGTCTTCGTGGTCAGCGCACCGCTGGCCCAGACCCTGGAGCGTTCCCCTCGCGCCGTGCCCGACCTGGATTACCTGGAAGAGATGTACCGCGAGGGGGCCAAGGAGTACTTCGACATCCTGGGGGCCAACGCCTTCGGCTTCGACCGGCCCCCGGACGACCCTCCCAGCCCGGATGCCTTGAATTTCGCCCGGGTGGAATTGCTAAGGGAGATTATGGTGAGGAACGGCGACGCCGGCAAGCCGGTTTGGCTGGGTGAATACGGGTGGAACGCCTCGCCGGAGGGTTACCCACCCGAATGGTATATCTGGCGGCGGGTCAGCGAGGAACAGCAGGCCGAATATACGGCCAGGGGTATTCAGAAGGCCAGGGAGGAGTGGTACTGGGTGGGCGTGGTTAACATCTGGTACTTTCGCCAGGTGGGCCTCATACCGCCCGATCGATCCGAATACTATTTTCGCCTGGTGGATGTGGATTTCACGCCGCGCCTGGCCGCCCATGCCATCAAGAGAGATGCCAAATCCTTGAGCCTGGCCGGTCCGGGATATTACGAGGAGACAGCGCCGCCGGTGACGACGTCAGGGAGCTGGCAACGGCGGGTGGAGGTCCACGCCAGCGGCGGGAGCTACTTAGCCGCGAGCACCGC
>JACQYG010000019.1 GCA_016208345.1 Chloroflexota bacterium | reverse complement strand
AGCAGGGGGCAGTTAGCAGGTAGCAGGTAGCAGGGGCAGGTAGCAGATGGCGGCGGGTGGCGCCGTCGTTGTGCCAAGAGTTGTACTCTTGGCACGGTGGTGATGCCCCGGAGTTCAACTACGGGACATCAGGTAAAGGGTAGGAGCCCAACCACGTTAGGCAATTTGCTTGATGTTCTCGCCCCCGTCTCTGGGTGGCACGACGCTCGTGGCTTGCCCCAATCTGTGGGACATGCTATACTACATGCAGCAGCGGGAGGCTACAAAACGCCAGGAGGTGCCGGAATGGAGAAGATCCGCGTCCTGATCGTGGACGACCACCCTCTCTTCCGCCAGGGGGTCCGCCTTGCCCTGGAGACGGAGCCGGATTTCGAGGTGGTCGGCGAGGCAGCGGACGGCAAGGATGCCTTGCAGATGGCCAGGGACCAGGCACCAGACCTGATCTTGTTGGACGTCAATATCCCCGTGATCGACGGCCTGGAGGTGGCGCGACTTCTCAAGCTGCACCTGCCCAGCACCGGCGTGGTCATCCTCACCGCTTACGACGACGAGGGCCAGTTGTTCCATGCTATCAGAGTGGGTGCCGCGGCCTATTTCCCGAAGGACGTCAGCCCCGAGAAGCTCGTCACGGCCCTGCGACGGGTCGCCCAGGGCGAGTACATCATCAACGACAATCTGCTCAGCCGGCCTACGGTGGCCTCCCGGGTGCTCAAGCAGTTCAGCGAGTTGGCGGCAGCCACCAAGGAGGTGGAACCGTTCTTCGCGCCCTTGTCTCCCCGTGAGATGCAGATACTCGACTACATATCCCGGGGAAACAGCAATAAAGAGATCGCCCGGGCCCTGCGCATTAGCGACCAAACGGTAAAGAATCACATCACCTCGATATTGCGCAAGTTGAACGTCAACGACCGCACTGAGGCGGGTAGCAAGTAGCAGGTAGCAGATAGCAGGTGGCGGGTAGCCGATAGCAGATAGCAGATGGCGGATAGTTCGCTGAAATGCAGTATCGAAGGGTGCCCTGGCGAGTACGAAGAGCGGCAGATTGTCCACACCGTGCGACATCGCGGACAGGTGCTCGTCATTGATCGTGTCCCCGCAGAGGTTTGTTCGGTATGTGGGGATGTGCTCCTAAAGCCAGAGACTGTGCGTCGGATTGAGGAGTTGCTGCAGGCGGCAGCACAACCGGCGCGGACAGTTCCCCTCTATGAGTATGCTTGAGGAGCACTTCAGCAAACACCCGGCTGGCGAACATGCGCTATCTGCTCCCGAACAGGGTTGCTGACCCGAACGGGCGCACGTCGCCAGCCTCTGCCGCCGATAGCAGCTATTCCTTACTAGTGAAAGAGGAGCTATGGTAGAGGCACAGAAACCGCGAACGGGACTCCTGGACGAATTCAGGGGCCTGGTGGAGAAGAGCATTGCCGGCAAGCAGCGCTTTGCAGCCGAGCTCAACGAGATCAACGCGTTGCTCCGGCAGACCAACATAGAGGTCGAAAAGCTAACCCAGAGGGGCACGCAGGCCAAGAAGAAGCTGCGTGAGATCGAGGCCAACATAGATGGGTTTTCCCGGCTGGAGATCGCCAATGCCTACGGCGCGGCTCAAGACGCGGAGCTCCGCCTGTTTTCGATGAAGAGCCAGTTGGAGCAGCTTCAATACAAGCAACAGGCCCTGGAAAAGAACATCGATCAACTCCAGCAATTCCTGAAAATCGCCGACCAGGTCGCCAGCCGGTTAGAGGAGCCCCGCCCACCGGCACCGGCTCCGGAGGCCAGGCCGTTGGCTGGCCGTGAGGTTTCGGAGCAGCAATACGTGAGCCAGGTGCTTCAGGCCCAGGAGGACGAGCGAAAACGCCTGTCACGGCAGATGCACGATGGGCCGGCTCAATCGCTCACCAACCTCATTCTTAGGGCAGAGATCTGCGAACGCCTCCTGAGCTCGGACCCAGCCGCGGCCAAGGCCGAGCTGGCCAACCTCAAGGCCATGGTCAATACCACGTTCCAGAGGACCAGGGGCTTCATCTTCGAGTTGCGTCCCATGATCCTGGATGACCTGGGGCTTGTGCCGACTTTGCGCAAATTCATCCAGTTCTTCCAGGAACAGAGCAAGCTGGCGGTGACGTTGAACGTGGCGGGCAAGGAAAGGCGTTTGCCCGCTCAGGTAGAGGTGGGGCTCTTCCGCATTGTTCAGGAAGCCTTGAACAACGTGGCGGAGCACGCCAAGGCCTCGAGTGCCTCGGTGTCGGTTGACCTGGAGCCGGAGACGATTCTCCTGACGGTGCAAGACGATGGCATCGGCTTCGATCCCGCAGAGATGTTGAAGGCAGCTCAAGCTCGCGGTTCTTTGGGCATTCACGGCATCCAGCAACGGGCGGAGTCGCTGGGCGGCACGGCGAGCTTCGAGAGCCTGCCGGGAAAGGGTGCCAAAGTGCTGGTCAATGTACCGGCGTGATCTAATGGGCCAAAAGTACCAGGGCATTTGGGACTAATTGGCTATTGCCTTATAGATAGGCGAGTAGTATACTGAATCCAAAGAACGACGCCGCTGGGCCGCGCCGATCGTTGGCGGTGTCAGTCTCCATATCAGTTGAAAGGAGGTGAGAGAGATGTTGCTGGCTCGTGAAGAGGGACAGGGGCTCGTGGAGTACGCATTGATTCTAGTTCTGATCGCCATTGTCGTGATCGCGATCCTGACCCTGCTGGGGGGGCAAATCAGCACCGTCTTCAGACAGATCACTAGCGGGCTCAGCTAGGGCAGTGTTGGCGTCAGGGCTCAGCGAGAGACCAAGTCCCGGAACAGCACAGGTAGCCCCATCCTTCAAGTGCTGAAAGCGAGAGCAAGAGGCAAGGGGATGGGGCTACTTGCATTTTTGACGATTCTACGCTATAGTTGACTCCGCTGAAAAGACAAGACTTTAACCGCAGAGCACGCAGTGCGCGCCGAGGTTTTCACTTTTTCTCTGTTAGGAGTTACGCAGTTGAACCGCAAAGGACGCAAAGAGCGCAGAGAAATTTATAGTGTCCTTTTCGCTCTTTGCGGTGAAAAATCTCCAACTGCGTAAGTCCTAATAAATTATAATAACTCCAGCCGGAAGGCGTTGGTTCGTGGAGGCGGCCAATTGAGGGACAGTGAGAGGGCGCAAAGCGCGGTGGAATTTGCCCTGGTCCTGTTATTCGTCATCATCCCGCTGATGGCCGGCATCATTGACGGCGGCATCATGTTCTACAAGTACGTCGCCATCACCAACACCGCCCGCGAGGCCGCCCGGGAAGGGGCGATATACCAGTATCCATATCCTGGGACTAAGGATTATGAGGAAGTTGACGCAATTAGAGAGGCTGTCATCTATCAAGCCATTGCCACCACCCAGGGACCACTGGTTTCCATTGACCCC
>JACQYG010000018.1 GCA_016208345.1 Chloroflexota bacterium | reverse complement strand
CGACCTGACCTTCCGGGTCAACGGCGTGGACATGAACGTCTATGGCTCCCGGGGCCAGCAGCGCACCGTAGCGCTCTCACTGAGACTGGCCCAGCTACGCTTGATGGAGGATGTCGCCCGGGGAAAGCCGCTTCTGCTGCTAGACGATGTGCTCTCGGAACTGGACGAGCCTCGGCGGCACTGGCTCCGGGAGGCCTTGGACAGCGGCCATCAGGTGCTCATCACCGCCACGGATACCAGCCATTTCCCCGAAGATTTTCTGGCCAAGACCAGCGTCTTCACGATTCAAGAGGGAGCGATCGTACCCCTGGAGGCTGTAGGCCTTCGAGGACATCACGTCTAGGTCGCCGGCCGCCGGAGGTATCAAGGAAGGTATAGGGCCTGGGCGCAGCCGTTGGCAAACCCCGGAGCGGTCATGGGCCCCACATAGCGCACCCGACGGGCTATGGCTATGGCCAGCCGGCGCACTCGCCGGGAAACCAACGCCATCCGGGCACCGGTCCCGGCGGCATTGCCAACTTGGCGGAAACGCTCCAAAGGCAAGGCCGGGAGCAGGCCCCGGCACACCGCGCTCAGGACATCAATGTAGCTGCCGAAGGCACCGGCGATTATCACCTGTTCCACCTGTCCCGCTTCGATCCCCGCCTGCCTCAGCAAGACATGAGTGCCAGCGCGAATAGCGCCCTTGGCCGATTGTAACTGGTTGATGTCCTGCTGGTAGGGCACCACTTCGCCGTCGATGCCACTTTGTGTCCGGGGCACCGTGACCACTTCTGCTTCCACTGGGCCGCCAGTGTTGTAGAACGACAGTGCGAGCCTAGCCAGACACGGTGCCCGTGCCCTTGCTCCGAGCTGTCTGCTCGACTATGCGCAGGAACTCCTCGGCCTTCAGGCTGGCACCTCCCACCAGGGCGCCGTCGATCTCCGGTTGGCGTATGAACTCCGCGATGTTGGTCGCCGTCACGCTGCCTCCGTATTGGATGCGCAGGCCCTGGGCGGTTTGGCGGTCATATAGGCCGGCCACGGTGGCCCGGATGAGGCCTATAACCGCGTTGGCCCCCTGGCCGGTGGCCGCCTTGCCAGTGCCGATGGCCCAGATGGGCTCGTAGGCGAAGACGACGTTCTTGACGTCGTCCGGCGAGAGGCCCTGCAGGGCGGCCTTCACCTGCAGGCGAACCACGGAATTGGTGAGGCCCTCCTCGTTCTGGGCCAGGGACTCGCCTACACAGATTACGGGCACCAGCTTGTGACTGACCGCCGCCTGGACCTTCCTGTTCACCAACTCATCGGTCTCGCCGAAGTGTTGGCGCCGCTCAGAGTGGCCCAGGATCACGTAGTGGCACAGCCCGGCCAACATGGCCGGGGAGATCTCCCCGGTATACGCACCCTTTTCCTGAAAATACATGTTCTGGGCTCCCAGCCGCACCGAGGTGCCAGCGATCTTGCTGCCCACTGCTTGCAGCGACACGAAGGGCGGGCAGAGCACCTTTTCCACGCCCTTAATGCCATCCAGGGGGCTCAACATCTCGTCCACCAGGGTCAGGGCCTCCTGGATGTTGGTGTTCATCTTCCAGTTACCGGCGATGATCGGGACTCGCATTGCTCTTCTCCTGATAGTCAGTTGCTGGGCCCAGGCATGGCGCTTGCGCAATGATGGGGGAAGGAGTCCCTTCCCCCACCCGTGGGCGGCGCACTTGATCGAAGGCTGGCCCCCGCTTGCGCGGGGGCTGGCCTATTTGTCGTTCAAGGCTGCAACCCCCGGCAGGACCTTTCCCTCCAGGAACTCCAGGGAAGCTCCCCCGCCAGTGGAGATGTGGGTCATGCGGTCCGCCAGGCCCAGGCTCTCCACCGCGGCTGCCGAGTCACCTCCGCCGATGATGGTGACGGCGTCGCTGGCGGCCAGCATCTGAGCCACTGCCCGGGTACCTTGGGCAAATCGGGGAAATTCGAAGACGCCCATGGGGCCATTCCACACCACCGTCTTGCAGCCCATTAGCATCCCTCTAAATAGCTCGATGGTCTTGGGGCCGATGTCCAGGATGCGCCAGTCCGCCGGCACGGCTTCCACCGACACCACCTTGCTCAGGGCCTCCGCCGCAAACCGGTCTCCCACCACCACATCCACCGGCAAGCCCAGCTTGACCCCACGCTCCTGGGCCTTAGACCGTATGGCCGCAGCCACCTCCAACCGGTCGTTCTCCACCAGCGATTGTCCCACTTGGCATCCCTGAGCCTTCAGGAAGGTATTGGCCATGCCCCCGCCGATGAGCAGCACGTTTACTTTGGAGACCAGGTTGTCCAGGACCTTGATCTTGTCCGACACCTTGGCTCCGCCGATAATGGCGGCAAAGGGCCTGGCCGGATTCTCCATGGCCCGGCCCAGGTAGTCGATCTCCCTTTCCATCAAGAAACCCGCCACCGAGGGGAGATAGTGAGTGACCCCCTCAGTGGAAGCATGGGCCCGATGTGCCGTCCCAAAGGCATCGTTAACGAACACTTCCGCCAGGGAAGCGAGGTCCCGGGCGAAGGCCGGGTCATTGGCCTCCTCCTCGGGATGGAAGCGCAGGTTCTCCAGCAGCAAGACCTGGCCATTCTCCAGAGAAAAGGCCGCCCTGGTCACCGCCTCGCCGATGCAGTCATCCATCTTAAAGACTGGCACGCCCAAAAGCTCCGACAGCCGCTGGCCCACCGATCCCAAACGTAACCCCTCCACCACCTTGCCATCAGGGCGGCCCAGGTGAGAACAGAGGATCACCCGGGCACCTTGTGCCCTTAAATAACTGAGCGTAGGCAGCGCGGCGACGATACGGGTGTCGTCGGCGATGGCGCCAGTGGCCTTATCCAGAGGGACGTTAAAGTCCACCCGCACCAGGACCCGCTTGGCATGGACATCGACGTCCCTCACTGTCTTCTTGTTCATCTTCCCCTCCAGCATCCCACCTTCGATTTTCGATTTCAGATTGCCGATTTTCGATTGCCCCTCAATCCAAAATCGCAAATCGAAAATCTAGCGCTAGTACGCGCCGGTGCCGAAGATCACCGTGGGGATGGTGCGCAACAGGATCCTGAAGTCCAACCCCAAAGACCAATTCTCGATGTAGTATATATCCAGCATCACCATCTCGTCGAAGGGCAAGAGGCTCCGGCCCATGACCTGCCACAGGCAGGTCAAGCCCGGCGCTACCTCCAGCCGCTTCCGGTGCCAGTCCTCGTAGCGCTCCACCTCTGAGGGCAATGGCGGCCTAGGGCCCACCAGGCTCATCTCCCCGCGCAGTATGTTGTAGAGCTGGGGCAGCTCGTCGATGCTGGTGCGGCGAATGAGCCTCCCCACCCGTGTCAGTCGGGGGTCATTACGCATCTTAAAGGTTATCCCCCGGGTCTCATTGAAATCGGTGAGCTGCTCCGCCTGTTCCTCAGCCCCTTGCCACATGGACCGAAACTTGTAACACGTGAATGCCCGGCCTTCCTTGCCCACGCGCCTCTGGCGGAAGAGAACCGGGCCCGGCGACTCCAGCCGGATGGCAATGGCCACCAGCAGTATGAGCGGCGCCAGGAAGAGCAGGCCAAAGGCGGATGCCGTGACGTCTATGGCACGCTTGACCAGAAGGCTGGTGCCACGTATGGACACCTCGCGGATGCCGATGAGCGGGATCCCGTTGATCTCGTCGATGATCGTCGTCCAGAAAGCCGATCACCTGGTAGCCAAGCTCCGGCTGGGCTACCAGGTTTTGCATGATCGTCCGCCCCACCCTCCCTGCGCCCACGATCAGGCAATGCTCCACCCCTATGCCCCGCTTGCGCAAATGGGCCTGGACGAAGCCCACCACCGAACGCGAGAAGCCCAGGAAGACAGTGATCAGAAGCCAGGAATAGGCAAACATCAGGCGGGAGAAATAGTAAGGGCGAAGGCCGAAGTAGAGCACGACTAAGATAGCGATGCCAATAGTGGTGCCTTTGAAGAGGTCGTAGACCTGATTGAACCAGGAAACGCCACGGGGCCGGCGGTAGAGCCCCTCAAAACCGAAAACGGCAAGTAAGATGACCGTGAGTACCAGGCCCACCGGCAGGTAGGCCCGCACCGGGGCGTAGCTGAAGTCTTCGACCTTGCCTCCCCACTCCAGCTCATAGCGCATGAAGTAGGCCAGGAAGAAGGCAGCATTAATCAAGACGATGTCGCTGAGCACCAAACCCAGGGTGAGAAGCCGATTACCGCGCCTCATCTTGGCTGCCGATGCCAAATTCAATACCTCGCTCGCTTCGCCGCTCTTGCCTGAAACTCAGAGTAGACCCCGATCATACCCTCGGCCATGCGCCGAGGGGTGAACCGCTGGACCTGGAGCAGCCCCCGCCGGATCATATCCTGGCGGAGGGAGTCGTCATCCAGTACTGACCGAATGGCAGCGCTGAATGCCTCCACATCTACAGGCTCTACCAGCAGGGCCGCATCGCCCGCCGCCTCGGGTATTGAAGAGACATTGGAGGCCACTACCGGGGTGCCGCAGGCCATGGCCTCCAGGATAGGAAGGCCAAACCCCTCGTACAGCGACGGATAAACAAAGACGTCCGCCGCCGCATACCACCACGGCAGCTCCGCCTGCAGTATGTAGCCAGGGGTGATCACCTGCTCCTGCAGGTTCAGGGCCTCAATCAGATCGAACACGCCCTGGCACTTCCATCCCCTGGCCCCGGCCAAAACCAGGTGACGAACGTGGGAACCCGTTTTCAGCAGGGTAGAGAACGCCCGTAGCAGCCCCGCCACGTTCTTTCGGGGCTCCAGAGTGCCCACGTAAAGAATGAAATGCTCGGGAAGACCTCGCGTTCTCCTGAACTCGACCAGTTTCTCAGGATCAGTAATGGGCGCAAAGCGTTCTTCCAACCCCGGGTAGACCACGGAGATCTTATTCGGCGACACCTGCCAGAGCCGCACCAGGTCCCGCCTGGTGCTCTCCGATATGGCCACTACCCGCTGGGCGGCCCGGGCGGAGTGTCGGGTGAAATACCTCAGGTAAAGCCTGTTTGCGATCTTGAAGCTGTCCGGGTACAGGGCGAAGCTCACATCGTACACCGTTACGACCGACGCAACTGGGCAGAACAGCGGTCGCACGAAGGCCAACGAATGCAGCAGGTCGGGCTTGAGCCCGTTGACGAGCACCGGTTGGGCCAATTGCTCCCACAGGATGCGCACCGCCGGCTGGCCCGTAGGGGCCCGTGAGTAGGCCGGGCGGAAGCGGCGGTTTCCAAAGAAATCACCCGGAACGTCCTTGGCACCCAGGAACACCGTATAGGAGTTCTCTGGATCGAACTCCTGCAACCCCCGGATCAGGTTGGCGATATATCGACTGATGCCCGCGCCGCGGTAGGTGTTCGCAAAGGACAAAAGATGCGCGTTGAGAGCTATGTGCATTATCGCCCCGCAGGATGTCTTCCTCGTCCTCCACACCTTTTCGTATATTATACCATAGCCGATTTGACCGCACACCCGTGCTTATCTGCACGACGACCAAGGTGATCAGGAAAGAAGGGCTCGATACACCTGATAGGTGGCCGCGGCCACCTCGGCCTGGGTGTAAAGCTCAAGCACCCTCTGCCGACCCAGCCGGCCCAGCCGGCGGCGTAGCTCCATGTCTCCCTGGAGGGTCGCCAGGTTGTCCCGTAAATCCCGGGCGTCACCCTCCTTGCAAATCAACCCACCCTCGCCGATGATGTTAGGTATCTCTCCCGAATCGGAGCCTACCACCGGCACCTGGCAGGCCATCGCCTCGATGAGCACTCGCCCAAACTGTTCCTTCCAGTTAGGCCTGGTCAAGGATGGAAGGACCAGCGCGTCGAATCGGTTCAGGTAGCGGGGGACCTCCATCGAGGGGATGGCCGGGATGAAGGCGAGTCTCCCCAGGCAACCCAGGCGCCCCGCCAGCCCCAGGATCTCCGGCTTCAGCGGGCCGTCTCCGATCAAGGTGAGCTGCCAGTCGCCGCCCAGGCCGGCCAGGGCACGTACGAGTACGGTTAGTCCTTTCTCCTCCACCAACCGCCCGATGTAGGCCACCTTGAACACATCCACATCAGCCCCCCGCAACCCCTCCAGCGGCCTAAAGACTTCCGGATCGACCCCGAACTGCGGGATGGTAGCCAGGGGACCACGGTATCCCTTGCGGCGCAGCACCGCGCCAGCTTGCTGGCTGCCGGCCACGGCGTAGTCGGCGTGAGATAGGTTATAGCGCTCAAGTAGATTAAACGGCAGAGGAAGCCGGCGAAAGATGTTCTGCCAACTGAAGAAAAGGCACCTGGCTCCTATGGCTCTGCCCAGGCGCATGGCGTGAAAAGTCGCCAGATTGTAGGGCTCCTCGTCGATGTGGAAGATATCCGGCCGGAGAGACCTTACCACCCGGCCCAGGCCGGGATAGAAATGAAGATGAAAATGCCCGTTGAAGATGACTCTCTCCACCCTGAGTTCGTAACCCGTGACATAGGCCCTTTCCAGGTATGATCTCCTTCCCCCCTCTCTCCAGTACGGGGGAACCACCACCGTCAGGGAGACCTCCGGTTGCAGGGCCAGTTCCTCCAGCTTCTTCTGGTAGGTGCCGACCACACAGGCCTTAGAGAGCATGAGGACTTTCATCCAGCCTTGCCTGCCCTTGATCGGCTCGCCTCACGATACACCTCCAGGGTCTGGTTGGCGGTCCTCGGCCAGCTAAAGCGCTGGGCCTGTTTTATCCCCCGGTACCTTAACTCTGCCCGCTTATTCTGGTCCGCCAGGACCGCTGTCATGGCCGAGGCCAGCTCCCGGACCTCCCGAACGTCCACCAAGATGCCCCCTTCACCCACTACCTCCGGGAGAGATGCTGCCTGGGAACAGATGACCGAAGCACCGCAGGCCATGGCCTCCAGGGGCGCCAAGCCAAATCCCTCGTACAGCGAGGGATAAACGAAGAGGCTGGCCGCGCTGTACAAGAGAGGCTTGTCACCTTCAGGGACGAATCCCAGGAATTTGACGCTATCTCCCAAGCCCAATTGGTGCGCCAGGAGCTGCCAGTCGGGAAACACCTGTGGATTATGGGAATGGGCCACCCCGGCGATGGCCAGGGTGAAACGCCGGCCTAACGCCTGGAGCACCAGGGCAAAGGCCTCCAACAGCTTGCCCAGGTTCTTGTGGGCGTTCAAGCCGCCGATATAAAGAACGTATTCCTGCCAGAGCCCGTATTTCTCACGAATGCCAGCCAGAAGGCTCGCATCCTCACATGGTCGGTAGAGACCCTCCACCGCCAGGTAGATCACCCTGATCCTCTCATCGGGCAAGCCCAGCCGGCGCACGATGTCCCGGCGAGTGCTCTCTGAATCAGCGATGACCAGCGTTGCTCTTCG
>JACQYG010000017.1 GCA_016208345.1 Chloroflexota bacterium | reverse complement strand
GGCGGTCATCCTGCACCAGGCGCCCGCTGCCCTGGAAGCCATGACCATGACCAAGGATGCTCTCGCCTTCAAGAGCCTGGTGGCTAACCGCTATGCCGAGCTCGTGTACAATGGCCTGTGGTACTCTAGCTTGCATCAGGATCTGGCGGCCTACGTGGCCAGCTCCCAGCGCCATGTGACGGGCACCATTCGGGTCAAACTCTTCCGAGGCAATTGCCAGGTGGTGGGCAGGTGCTCACCTAGGTCACTCTACAGCCACTCCCTGGCCACCTACGATCAGGCTGATGCTTTCGACCACTCCGCCGCCTTGGGCTTCATCAAGCTGTGGGGGCTGCCGGCCAAGACCCAGGCTCAGGTGCAGTTCCTGGGCGAACCCCCGGCGGAATTACTTGGCATTTCCCCTCCACGGAAAGGGAAAGAGTCCCTGTCCGAGGCTGAGGCCCAGAGGCTCAAGCCATCGGAGCTGGATGCGATCCCTGAGGAAGACTAGGGCGATGGTAGCGCCCTTCAGCGCATGAAGTGTGAGCCATGGCTCTAAGAGGCAATCTTCAGGACTTTACCCCTACCCAGTTATTCAACCTGATCAAGCTGGCCCGCAAGACCGGCAGCCTGACTATCGAGGGCAATCAGGGCACCGCCCGGCTGTACTGCGACGATGGCAAGCTGGTTTGCGCGTCCCTGGGCAATGAACCGCCACCACTGGACGATATCCTTCTGCGGGCGGGGAAGATCTCCGAAGAACAGGCCAGGATGGTCGATTCGCAAAAGGGACCTCACCTGGATAAGGCCATAGCCCTGCGCCTGATGACCATGCGCTACCTGGTTCGAGAGGAGATCATGGAGGCCCTCCAGGCCCAGATGTCGGAGGCCGCTTATACGGTTTTCACCTGGTCCAAGGGCAGCTTTCGTTTCGACCCGGACGTCCTCCCTCCCTCGGGCCAGATCGTTATCTCGGTGAACCTGGAGGACATCGTAGCCGAGGGCAGCCGGAGGCTCAAAGAGGCCGAGAAGCTGGAGGAGATGCTCCCGAACCTGGACGTGGTTTTGCGATTCACCACCCGTCCCGACGTTAAGATGCGCAATGTGAACCTGAGCGTTGACGAATGGAAGGCCATATCTTTTATCAACCCCCGGAATACAATACGTAAAATCGCTGGCTACGCCGGCATGGACGAAGGACAGATACGCAAGGTGGTGGGACGACTCTTGTCTGAGGGGCTGGTGGAATTGGTGGGCCGGGAAGCCCCAAAGCCGGTCCTGGCTCCGGTGGTTCCCATAGTGCGTAAGCCGGCAGCAGGGATGCCCGCTCCCATGCAGCGCAACATAGTGCTGCGTTTGATCGACCGTATCAGGAGGCTCTATGAAGTAGGTTCGAGAATGCAGACCGTGAAGATGGTGATCACCGGGGCCTTTAACGCGGGAAAGACCGAGTTCATCAAGAGCATCAGCGAGATCGACGTGGTCTCCACCGAACGCAAGATCTCCGACGAGACCAGCCGGATCAAAGGCCAGACCACCGTAGCCATGGACTTTGGACGTATCACCGTGGACAAAGACCTGGTGCTCTATCTCTTCGGCACGCCGGGACAGAAGCGTTTTGAGTTCATGTGGGAGATACTCTCCGAGGGCATGCTGGGTTTTGTGGTATTGGTGGACTCCACCAGGCCTGAGACCTTTAAAGAGACCGTCTCGATCATCAACACGTTCGCCTCCTACTCCAATAGTCCCTTCGTCATCGCCGCCAACAAGCAGGACTGCGAGGACTCCTGGTCACCGGAGGACATACGAATCGTGCTGGGCATCGATGAGAGGGTGAAGGTCTTGCCCTGCACCGCCGTTCAGAGGGAAAGCGTGAAGAATGTCCTGTTGGAGCTTCTGTACACCATTCTGGAAACAACGGAGGGGGGATAGGTTGGCTGTGAATCAGGTAGAAGAGGTTCCAGGGTTCAAACAGGTCTCATTGAACCAACTGCTAACAGAGTTGAACCGTCAGGGCGGGTTCAGCGCGTCCGTGGTAGCCACCGGAGACGGTTTGCCCATCGCCTCCCTGGCTCCGGGCCTTGATACGGACACCGTGGCGGCTATGGTGGCCTTCGTCCGCGGCGTGGTGGAACGGGCACGGGGTCAGATGGGATTCGCCCGGGTGGACGAGGTCTCGGTGGTGGACGACGACCGAATCCGGCTGGTATGTCGCTACTTCGTCATCGCCGACGAGGCCTTGATCCTGGCCGTGGTGCTCCCCGCAAACCAGCGCTACCGGAAGCTGACGAACCAGGCAGTGAAGGCCATCAAGCAGATCTGGACACCGCAAGGGCCGCCAGGCAGGGCTTAGCCGCGGGGCACGAGCCCCCCCGCTTCGAAATTCGAATTTCGAAATTCGAAATGGGGTTACGATTGGCCTGCCACCCTTAGCATGATTGGCCTACTCTTTAGCCAGTAAAAAGGAGGTAATGAGAATGGCTCCGACTAGGACGGAGGAGATGGTGAACGCCTTGAAGGCTTTGCAGGCGAGCACGCCAGACATCGAGGCCTCGGCAGTGGTGAGCATCGATGGACTGATCATGGCCTCGGCGCTGCCGGCCGACGTGGAGGAGGACCGGGTTTCCGCCATGTCGGCGGCGATGCTTTCCCTGGGAGAGAGGATCGCCAGCGAACTGGGGCGCGGCACTTTGGACCAGGTTTACGTGCGCGGCGAGAACGGCTACGTATTTTTGATGTCGGTGGGCGCCGAGGCGGTTCTGACCGCCATGGCGCGCAAGGAAGCCAAGCTGGGATTGGTCTTCCTGGACATGAAACGCGCGGCCAGCGACCTGGCCAAGGTCGTCTGAGGGCGGATAGCAGGGAGCAGGGAGCGGATAGCAGGGAGAAGCGAGCAGGGAGTCCCGACTGGTCGGGACTAACCGCAGGGGACTTTTTGGCGAGGGAAAAATCCGTTGAAGGTAGAGCTCGTCCACGTCGGCTTCGATAACGTCATCGCCTTGAACCGGGTGGTGGCCATCGTCAGCCCAACCTCAGCGCCCATCAAAAGGCTGGTCCGGCAGGCGGGCGAGAAGAGCTTGGTCATCGACATGACCAACGGCCGTAAGACCAAGGCCGTCCTGGTGCTGGACAGCGGCCATCTGGCGCTTTCGGCCCTGCAGCCCGAGACCATAGTGGGGCGGCTGGCCCTTCAGCGCGGCGCCGCCCCCTCCAGCGCGGCGCTGCCAGACGAGGAGGCCAGGAGCAGTTGAAGGGCAAGGGGTTTGCGCTGAGCGCGATCGGGTCCGGGGCAATCTTTACCAGTGAAGAAGAGGGGCTCTTGTTCGTCCTGTCTGGGCCCTCGGGGGTGGGCAAGGACGCGACGATCAATCGGATGAAGGAGCTGGGATTTCCTTTGCACTTCATCGTCACATACACCACGCGGCCAATCCGGGCCAATGAGGTGGACGGCAGGGATTACCACTTCGTCTCGGTCTCGAGATTCCAGGAGATGATCCAAAGCGGCGAATTCCTGGAGTGGGCACTGGTATACGGCGATTACAAAGGCAATTCCCGACGAGAGGTCCGGGAGGCGATAGCTGCCGGGAAGGACGTGATCCTGCGAATCGACGTGCAGGGAGCCCAGACCATTCGCCAGCTCGCCCCGGAGGCCGTGTTTATCTTTCTGGCCCCATCCTCCATGGAAGAGCTTTTCCAGAGGCTGCGGAAGCGAAAGTCCGATTCTCCCGAGCAACTGGCGACGCGCATGGCCATAGCCCCCAAGGAGATGGCCGAGTTGCCAAAATTCGACTATGTGGTGGTCAATCGGGACGAAGAGCTGGACCAGGCGGTCAGGCAGATCGAGGCGATCATCACCGCGGAACGGTGCCGGGTCAAGAAGCGCCGGATCCTGCTCTAGCAGGAAGAAGCCAGCGCCAGGAAGCCAGGACGAAATGGGGCTAAGCACGGGGCTCATCCCCGCGCTTAGCCCAATTTTTGCTCACCTTTACGGTGCTGGCAAACCGCCCAACGCGGTTGGGCTTCTACTCAACACCGAGGGGTAGATGGCCAATCGTATTGGCCGTCTCTCCTGATGTCCCGGAGTTGAACTCCGGGACATCAGGGAAAGGACAATCTGCGGTGCGCTACGCTGAAATCGCGGTGAACGTGCCGTTACGGCCCAGCAAGAGCGATGACCGGACCAGCTATCCCTTAAGCCTCACCTTTCACTATTCTATTCCCGAGGGGATGGAGGTCCAGGTGGGGCAGTTGGTCTGGGTGCCTTTCGGCGCCCGGTTCTGCCAGGGCATCGTGGTGGCACTCAGCGACCGCTCTCCGGTCCAGGAGACCAGGGACATAATCTCCACCATTGACCCACAACCGGTTTTGACCGGCTACCAGGTGGAATTGGCTCGCTGGATCAGCCAGTACTACCTTTGTCCGCTCCTGGAGGCCCTGCGGGCCATGCTGCCCTCGGGCATCGAGCGGAGGGTGACCACCACCATTGTCCCGGTGGCGGCCGGCGACGAGGCCAAGGAAATTGGGTTGACCCCCGGACAAAAATCGGTCCTGGACCTGGTGCGCTCGAGAAACGGCCTGGAGCTGGAGGAGATCAAGCGAGGCTTGAGAACCAAAAACGTGGGCGCTATAGTGAGCCAACTGATGCGCCGGGGCCTGGTGATCAAGCTCCTGGAGATGGAACGGCCCAGGGTGCGGCCCAAGTTCGCGCCCACGGCCTGGCTGGCGGTGGGGGTCGAAGAGGCCCAAAAGGAGGTGGCTCGCCTGACCGAGCCAGCGCGGCGCCGGGCCGGGGTCCTCCAGGCCCTGTTGGAGGCCGGCGGGACGCTGGGCATGGCGGATCTGTGCGCGGGGGCCTCCTGCTCGCAGGAGACGGTTTCTTTACTGGTGAAGAAAGGCGTTTTGAAAAAGGATGCGGCGGGCCAGCCGGTGTCGCTGGCCCTGGGCCGCGAGCAAGTGGAGCAGTTGATCCGGGATGCTGCTCGAGGTCCTAAGGGTGGCCAGGCCGGGGCTCTGGCT
>JACQYG010000016.1 GCA_016208345.1 Chloroflexota bacterium | reverse complement strand
CGGCGGGGAGTGGAGGCTTTTTTCAGGAAAGCCATCCTTGAGAGACAAGAAGAGCAGGGCTGTGACCAAATAATAGCCGATAAGCCAATGGATCCAGAACGCCAACCCCGCCACCAGGGCAACAGCAGGTATCGTTCCTGTTTACGACCGGCATCTATGGGCAGATAGATCAATTGCCAGGCGATGAGCGGCAAGAGATCGCCCAAAACAAGCGTTTCTATGTAGGCTCCCCAGGCCTTCAGCTCGCCTACTGTACAGTATACGGGCGGGATAGCAGCCAACAGGGCAGCCCACAGGCCCACACGGCGATCAAAGGCCACATTACCCAGGCAATAGGTGAGCACTATGAAGGCCAGAGAGAAGGCCAGTGGCACAAGCTTGAGTGCCACGGCCGAGCTTCCCAACAAGCCAAAGAGCAGGGCGGCCAGATAGCCCTCCAGCATCCCCAGATAGGGTTGTCCATAGAGGAAGATGGGCCGCTCACCAGCCAGGATGTGCCGTGCCGCCAACCCTATCAAAGCCTCGTCGCCCTCGATCATCCAGCCGCTGGCTTGCAACAGGTACAAGCGCAGCATCAGGCCAACCAGCACAGTCCCGCCCAGGAAGATAGGGGTACCAAGACCAGAAAGCGAGGAGCGGTCGGACGGTTGCGCCATTTGACTATGCCAGAAGTCTAGAGGCAATTAAGCGTCTCGTTCTAGACTGAGTGAAATGGAAGGTGTCAAGCTAATGCACCTGGAAGGTGTATTAGGGGATCACCCGAACCAACAAGAGCGGCCGGTTAAGGCGACCGAACACCTTGGGGGCCACGCTGCCGGCCCAGAAGGCACCGGCGGCAACCCGGCCGTGAGTGGCCATGACGATGAGGTCGGCACCCACCCGTTCCGCCGCCTGGACCACCTCCGAGGCGGGATCACCACGGCATACTTCGAGGGAAACGGACAGGTCCGCCGCCCTCAACTCCTCGGCGATGCGACAGAGGTACCCCTCACCACACTGCTGGGCCAGGTCCAGGAGAGCCCTGGTGGCCGATGGCATCAACATCCCGGCGGCTGCCTCTTCGCCCGATAGCGTGCCCAGCGTCGGCACCACCTGCACCAGGTGAATGTCAGAGCCGCAGGCCCCAGCGACGGCGGCGGCCACCGGCACGGCCGCCTCGTGGGCCGCTTCGCCGTCCAGCGGTAGAAGCAGCTTCCGGCAGGCGAAGGGCGATGGCTCACCAGTGGCCGTGGGCCGAACCAGCAAGATCGGCCGGGTAGAGCGCTGCAGCACCTGCTGGGCGATACTGCCGATCAGGGTATCGCGGAGGCCGCCGCCCCCATGGGCCGAGATGATGATCAGGTCGGGCCCCAGCTCCTCCAGATGCTCGGCGATACCACGTGCCACATTGTCCTCTTCCTTGCCGTGAACGTGCGTTTCGGCCTGAATGCCCTCCCGCCTCAGCCGTTGGGCAGTCTCGTTCAGGTAGGCCTCCGCCTCCACCGCGTTTGCCAGGTGACGCTCGCCGTGAATCGTGGCGGGAGGGCGTTCTTCTATGACGTGAACCAGGGTGACCCGGGCCTGGAAGCGCTGGGCCAGCAAAAGGGCGGCGGGGAGGACCGACTCGGCCAGGCGCGACCCATCCAGCGGGACCAGGATGTGCTTGAACATCAGCTCGCTCCTCCAAAGAAGGTCTGATACAACAGAAAGAGATTGAGCGCCACGATCAACCCGGCAACGATGCTGGCCAGGGCGGTGGTCAGCCGGCGGTTGACCAGCACCCCCATCAGGTCACGGCGGCGCGTAAACATCACCAGTGGGATGAGCGCGAAGGGAAGCCCGAAGCTGAGCACCACCTGGCTGATGACCAGCGTCCGCGTGGGCTCCAGGCCCACGGCGATGACCGCCAGGGATGGCAGCATGGTGACCAGCCGTCGCAGCCAGGGCGGGATCTGCCGGTGGAGAAAGCCCTGCATGACCACCTGCCCCGACATGGTGCCCACCGTAGCGGAGGAGAGCGGCGTTCACCAGCCCCGCCAGGCTCATGGCCATGACCACGTCCACCAGCTCGAAGTGGAAGAGACGGCGCAGTTGCCGCGGGTCCCTGGTCACGATGCGCCCCTGGGTCAGGGAGGAGTGCAGGAAGATCACGTGGGGCATGACGGTGGCGCCCAGGATGCCGCAAGCCAGGAGCACGCTCTCGGGGCCGGCGAACTGGGGCACGACGCTGTGGAAGGCGATCTGCCCCCAATCGGGGCCGGCCAGCACCACCTCCACCAGGTAAGAGATCGCGATGACGCCCACCAGCGAGGTGATGATGGCCTCCAGGGGCCGAAAGCCGTAGCGCTCCAGGCCCAGGATGACAAAGGTGGCGATGGCGGTCAGGAACCCGGCCGCCAGGAGCGGGATGTGAAACAAGAGGTTGAGCCCGATGGCCGCCCCCAGGAACTCGGCCAGGTCGGTGGCCATGGCCACTGCTTCCATGAGCGCCCACATCCCCCACACCACCGGGGCCGGGAAGTGCTCCCGGCAGAGCTCGGCCAGGTTGCGGCCCGTGGCGATGCCCAGTTTGGCGGAGAGCGCCTGGGTGAGCATGGCCATGAGGTTCGAGGCAAAGACCACCCACAGGAGCGTGTACCCGAACCGGGCGCCCCCCTGGATGTTGGTGGCGAAATTGCCGGGGTCCACGTAGGCCACGCTGGCGACGAAGGCCGGGCCCAGGAAGGGGAGCAGCCGGGCGAGCCAGCCCTTCCGGCCCCGCTCTGCCAGGACCTCCATGGCGGCCCGGACTGTGGTGACGTCGCCGGGCCTCACCCGGCCGCTAGTGGACGGCCTATCCTGCGGCATGGCTGTGGGCTTTCTTTACGAAGCAACCTCATAGGGTGAATCCTAGTGTTTGGGCAAAGCTTCGGTAGTGGAGAAGCCGCCCTCACGGACAGTGTAGCAAAAAGCCCCGGGCTGGTCAATCGCCAAGAGCAATGCTATAATAGCACACCGATTTT
>JACQYG010000015.1 GCA_016208345.1 Chloroflexota bacterium | reverse complement strand
ATATGATATACAGGAGTTGCCAATGGAACCCCCTTTTCAGTTGGCCAGGGTTGAAGGGGGGCGGCCAAGCGGGCGGCCAAGCCCTCCAAAACAGCCCGGAGTTGGAAAACTTCCTTCAAGTCCTTCAAGGTCACCTCGGTAACGTAGGTCCCCTTGAACAGGACCCGGGTGACGAATCCCCCTCGCTCCAGATGCTGTAGTGCGTCCCGCACCGGCGTCTTGCTGATGCCCAATTGCTCAGCCAACTCGGTTTCCACCAGCGGTTCGCCTGGCTTGAGTTGGAGGGAGAGGATAGCATCTTTGATGGCGGCGTAGGCTTTGTCCTTAAGCGAGAGTGGCCCTTCAACCCTGGCCAACTGAAAAGTGGGTTCCATTGGCAACTCCTGTATATCATATATCGTATATAGTATTCATTATACCATAGAAGGGACTTTTGTCAACAGTGTGTGGCCTGAATGCAGCAGTTTGTGTTATAATGGTTATAAAGCGGCCTCGTCTCCCGATCAGGCTCTGAGGCTCGCGGCCGGCGGAACCGACATGCGTCTCATACTGACCCATCCTAATACCGACTTCGATGGTCTGGCCTCCATGCTGGCGGCGGCCAGGCTCTACCCCGGCGCCATCCCGGTATTGGTGGGCGCCGTCAATCGCAACCTTCGTGACTTCCTGGCCCTGTACGGGGACGATCTGCCCTTCAGAAAGCTCGATGAGCTGCCTGATGAGGACGTAGATTCCGTGATCCTGGTGGACACCCAGTACTTGCCCGCCGTGGAGGGGTTTCAGAGCGGGATCCATCGGCCCGGGCTGCCGGTGGAGATAATCGACCACCACCCCCTGGACCGGGAGCTACCGGAAGGCATGTCCTATACCACTGAAGAGGTCGCCTCCACCACGGCCATTCTGGTCAGGCAACTCATGGAGAAGAAGGTCCCGCTGTCCCCGACGGAGGCCACCCTGCTATTGCTGGGCATTTACGAGGACACGGGCTCCCTCACCTACATCAATACCACCTCCCAGGACGTCCGGTGCGCAGCCTGGCTCCTGACCCAGGAGGCCAGCCTGCAGGTGCTGAACAGCTTCCTGAACCGGCCCCTGACCGACAAGCAGCGGGTACTCTACGAGCAACTGGCCAGGGAGGCCAAAATCGAGGACATCCACGGGCACCACGTGCTCATAGCCGCTGCCCAGTCCCCAGAATACGTGGAGGAGGTCTCCACGGTGGCCCACCGCTTGAACGAGTTCTACGACGCCGAGGCATCCTTCGTCCTGGTTCAGATGGGCCACCACCTGCAGGTCGTCGCCCGCAGCAAGAGCGACTACGTCGACGTGGCGGCCATATTGCGTCCGTGGGGAGGCGGCGGCCACAATCGTGCGGCGGCGGCGCTGTTGAAGGACCGAGAGCTGTCTTTGGTCTCCGAAACCCTCCGGCAGGCCCTTCGCTCCCAGATTAGGCCTGCGGCCACGGCCTCCACCATCATGACCCGCCAGGCTCGAAGTGTTTCCCCGGACACCACCATCAGCGAGGCCGCTTCTCTCCTGGTGCGATATGGCCACGAGGGCCTGCCGGTGGTGCAGGACGGGAGGCTGATAGGCATCGTCACCCGCCGGGACCTGGATCGGGCCATACACCACCGGCTGGGCAACGCGGCAGTGCGAGTGTACATGACCGTGAACGTGCCGGCCATCAGCCCCGACCTCCCGGTGCCCAGGATCATGCAGTTGATGATGGAGCATGATGCGGGGCAGTTACCGGTGGTGGAAAACGGGCAACTGGTGGGCATAGTGACCCGCACCGACGTCATCAAACACTGGGGCGGGCTGCCCGCGGGCAGGTCCAAGGGTTACCCTAATCTGGCGCTATACCTGGTAGGAGGCATAGTGCGAGACCTCCTCTTGGGCATACCGAACTTCGACCTGGACCTGGTGGTCGAGGGAGACGCTATCGCCTTGGCCCGGATGCTGGCGGCCGAGCTGGGCGGCCGGATCAAGGCTCACGAGCGCTTCGGCACAGCCAAATGGTTAGTGCCCGAAGCTCTGGTGGCTCCGGGGGAGGCGCCGCCCCGGGCCCCCAGCCATCCCCGGGAGAAGATAGGCGACGTGAGCCAACGCCGCCTGGCCTCCAGCCATGCCGCCCTGGCCATCGATTTCGTGACCGCCCGCACCGAGTTTTACGAACACCCTGCGGCCCTGCCGGAGGTGGAAGCCGGCTCACTCAAGCAGGATCTATATCGTAGGGATTTCACCATAAACACCATGGCCATCTGCCTGGACCGCGAGCGCTACGGCGAACTGGTGGACTTCTACGGCGGCAAGAAGGACCTGGATCGCAAACTGATCCGCGTCCTTCACAGCCTGAGCTTCGTGGAGGATGCCACCCGGATACTGCGAGCGGTGCGATTGGAGCAAAGGCTTGGCTTCAGTATCGAGAAACGAACGGAGGAGCTGATGGTTGACGCCCGGGACCTCCTGGAACGGGTCTCCGGGGAGAGACTGCGGCACGAACTATATCTGTCGCTGCAGGAAGAAGAGCCGGAGAAGATACTCCGCCGACTGGATCAGTGCGGCCTGCTGGCCTACCTGCATCGAGAGCTGCGCTATACTGACTGGTTGGGCTCGCACTGTGCTCAGGCACGAGAGAAGATGGCGGAATGGAACGAACGATTCCCGCGCTCTGCCCTGGCGCCACAGCGCTCCTTACCTAGAGTCTACCTGGCGCTACTGGTATACCCGATGAGAGAGGACCAGATCGTAGACTTCATCGGTCGGCTGAAGATAACCGGTGAGAATGGTCGGCTGCTGCGCGAGCTGGGACAATTTTCTAGCGAGGCCAGGATAACGCTGCAGCCAGAGCCGTCGCCGGCAGCGATCTACGAGCTCTACAAGAAATCGCCAGCCGAGCTGCTCTACGTGTTATGGTTCACCGATGAGGTTCCCGGGAAACCGGAAAAGCCGGTACCGTTGGCGGTCTCAGAGTCGGTGGAGCTATTTCTCCACAAGCTCAAGTGGCTCAAGGTCCAGATCAATGGTGAAACCTTGAAAGGCTTTGGCCTCAGGCCAGGGCCAGCGTATGGTCGCCTCTTAACCGATCTTTATCAGGCTAAACTGAACGGGAAGGTGGAATCACTGGAGGACGAGATGGCCTTCGTCAGGGCCTGGCTGGCGGCGCCCCTGGCGGATCGCCAGCCGGCATAGTCGATGATCCGCCTCCTACCACCTGAAGCTCTTTGCTATCTGAGCCAGCACCTTCCCGTTGTGGCCGATCAGGCTCAGAAGGTAGGTCCCGCTGTCGGGGGCTTCGGCGGGCAGCGCTACCTCCCAGGCCAGAGGCGACGACGGGCTCAGGGCTACCTGACGCCGGGTTATCTCCTGGTTGTTAGCTGAAAGCACCACTGTTGCCGCCTCTGCGGCAGTAACAAAGGCGCCGACCCTGACCCTTTTGCCGGACATCATTGCCAGCTTCACGGCCGCCTCGGAGGTGGCGTAGTCGAAGCCACCGGTCTGCCAGATCGGATACCAGTATTCGGTCCAGCTAACGGCCTCCCCTGGCCCCAGCGTCGCCTCGTCCCAGAAGGTCGGAGCCAGGCCACCGTGGAGCTCAAAGTAGTTCGAGCCGTCGTCGGTCCAAAGCTTGGGGTCCAGGCCCTTTCCCGCAAACAGCTTGAGGCCCCGGGCCAACTGGGCCGGGAACACCCGCACCATGCCCTGCTGGCTCCGGTGGTCATAGGCCCCAGCGTAGCCTTGCCCGGCCTGGGGCCAGGCGAAGAAGCCCAGCCAGGAGCGCCCCCAGTTTCGGTACCAACCGTAGTCCACCCCGTTGAAGGTCGGAAACGACATCAACTGGCGCTCACCCGGCAGGGACCTATCGCCGCTGGAGTGGATCACCACCTGCTCACTGGGGAAAATGAACTCCGTGTCCTCGCCCACCCGATTCGCCCCGCCCAGGGCCAGCATGGCATTGAGCCAGAACTTGAACCGGAGGCTTTGACCAGTGGGGTTTTCCAGACGCGGCGTCACCTGGAGATAGCTCCTATCGGCCGGAAGGGAAATGGTCACACTGGCCCGCAGCCGCCCGCCCTCGGCGGTGTCTTGGACCGTGACTGTGACCTCGCGGGGAGAGCCGCCCAGCGTATAACTCCAGGGCATGGCCGACTCGTAGCCGTGCTCCTCCACTGGCAGGCACCACTCCATCCCGCCGGCGGCGAGCCACCAGCCTTGCTGCGCCGGTCCCCAGCGGGTGGGCTTCAGCACCGGATTACGATAGAATTGGTTGGCCCCGGTGGGTTTGAAAATCAAAGAGTATATCCGCCCTCCCAACTCCGGCAGGATGGTCAGGCGCAGATATTCGTTCTCCAGAACCAGGACAGTGAAACTCTTCGTCTGGGGGGAAGGCTGCGCCGCATTGTAGGCATCCCAGTCCAAGGTCTTATAGACCACGTTCTTGGCCTCATCTCGAGCATCGCGAAGGTACCTTTGATAGGGATAGGCGGGGATCGACAGAGTGGAAACAGTCATCTTGGTGGTCTTTCCCGGCGGAGAAGGGGTGGGAGTCAGCGCCGGAGATGGGGAAGCCCTCGCCACCGCAGTCGCCGTCGGCTCCAACGCACTGGTGGGTTGTGGGGTCGAGGTAATCGCCGGCAGAGTGGTGGGCGGCGCCGTCGGTGTAGTTGGCCCGGTCGGCCTGACCCAAGCGGCTGGTGAGGGAGCGACCAGGGTCTGGGTCCTCGGGATGCACCCGCTGGCCACCAAGACGAGCATCGCCGCTGTGGCCAGCCTCAGGGCCACCGACACCCTGGTGCCGCCTCGCCCTATTTTCTCACCAGCCAATCCAACCCACCCTGAGAGATGAAAGATTCAAATTCCGGCAAAGTCTCGAAGACGCGAGTGGAAAAGAAATTGATCACCCAGT
>JACQYG010000075.1 GCA_016208345.1 Chloroflexota bacterium | reverse complement strand
TGAACAAGCGGACCAGCCCATCCAGGCGTTCCGCGGTCAAGGCACCCCGCATACTGGGGGTCTCCAGCAAGCGCCCTGGGGCGCGGAGGCTCGAGTGATCGAACCCACAGCGCTTCTTGATCCGCACCGTCAGCCGATAGATATCCTGGCCCAGCCGGTCCAGGTCGCCATCGGTTACGGCGATGCCGATGGACTTCAAGGCTGTTCTAATAGTAGGCCGGTCGTAGACCTTCCGGGCAAAAAGACAGATGCAGAGCGAGGTCAAGACGCAACGCTCCTCTTCCTCTCGGATGAGACCCTGGACTATCTCCTCGTCGCTCAGCTCCCCGGCCTTCTGGTCTATGGCGTAGCCGGCATTGTCCAGATGCGAGTGCCGCGCCCCCATCATCTGACCCAGGAGGTTGGCGTACCCGGTGTGATAGCCGGCCGCCGCGTTTCCTCCCAGGAAGGCGGCGAACTCCCGACCACCGTAGCGCATCGCCGCCGCCTGGGCCCCTTCGGCCAAGGCTCGCGCCAGCTCCGATCGGCCGGTGGCGATCACGTCAATGGCCCGCCGGTAACCCTCCACCTCCCCGAAGGCCAGCTTCGTGCCCAGCTCCTCGGAGCTGATGAGCCCTTTTTGCATGGCTTCGGTGGCCCAGCCCAGGGTGACGCCGGTGGCGATGGCGTCCAACCCCTGGTCATCCAGGCGGTGGATCAGGTGCAAGATCCCGGCCCGGTCGCCGATGCCCAGGAAGGCCCCCAGGGCGTAGATCAACTCGTAATCGTAGCCCACAAAAGACGATTCGAACTCGTAGCCCTTGCCGAACTGGTGGCGCAAAAGGGCGACGTGGATGCAGCCGATGGGACAGCCCGAGCAAGCCAGCTTGCGCATCAGGTCGTTCTGGGCGAAGGCCTCGCCGCTGATGGCCTCCGCCGCCTCGAACTGCCCCTGCTGGAAGTTCCTGGTGGGGAGGGCCCCCAGGGCGTTCAAGGGCAAGACGTTCTCCGGCGTGCCCAGGTCGTGATACTTTTCCATCAAAGAGGTCTCGGTGACGCGCCTGTAGGCCTGGGCGTAGACCCTGTTGTATTCCGGGAAGTTCCGGATCGCCACATCGGCGTCCCCGGAGATGTAGATGCCCTTTAACATTTTGGCGCCAAAGGCCGCCCCCAGGCCCAGGCGCCCGAAATGCCGGTAGGTCTCGATGTTGACGTTGGCGTAGCGCACCAGGTTTTCGCCGGCCGGGCCGATGCGCATGATGCTGCGGTGGCCCCGGCCCGGCTCGATATCCCGGAGCAGGCGGCCCGTCTCCTCGGCGCCCAGGCCCCAGAGAGTCTGGGCAGGCTTGAACCGCACCTCGTTTGAGTCCAGGTACAGGTATGTGGGCTGGGACGCCCGGCCGGTGATCACCAGGGCGTCGTAGCCAGCATAGCGCATGGCCAGGGCAATGCGACCGCCAGCGTGGCTCTCCCCCAGGTTGCCGGTCAGGGGCGACCTGAACATGGCCACGGCCTTGGTGGCTGCCGGGAAGATGGTCGAAAGAGGCCCAATGGCGAAAACGATGGGCTGGCCGGGGTCGAAGGCGCCTTTGTCATAATCGATGGTCTCCGATAGGAGCACCGTAGCCGCCCCGGCTCCGCCCAGGTACGGGTAGAGGTCTTCCCGGCGGGCCACGCGGACCTTTTGGGCCGAGAGGTCAATATAGAGGACCTTCAGGTAATTCTCATGCAGCATCAGGAGGTCACCGCCATTTCCAGGCATCCGTGCGGACAGTAGACTACGCAAAGGCCACAATGGCGGCAGACGATAGGGGTGCGCTGGATCCCATCCCAATAAACCACCTGCACCGGGCAGGCCGGCACGCACTGCTCACAGCCGATGCACTTTTCTTTGACCAAGAGGGCCCCGCCGCCTCGCCGCTGGACCAGGGCGTCGGCGGGGCAGGCCCGGACACAGGGTGCCTCCACGCAGGCCCGGCAGATATCAGCCACGAAGCGCCCCTGGATGCCGCCCTGGGTCCTGACCTGCATGGCGCTGTGCCTGGGAGAGTAGCTGCGATAGTTATGCCGGGCACAGGCCAGCATGCACGAGTAACAGCCAATGCACTTGGCCATCCCCGGCGCTCGGAGGATCTTCGGCATATCGTCGGCTCGTTCCTGCCAGTTCCTTCGCCATCGGCGATGGCGAAGGAGATGATCTAGCTTCCCTTCTAGGAAAGAAGGCGACCATCTGGCCTATTGTAACAATTCGCTGGCCATAGTTCAACTGGTTAGAGGTCAAGATAAGGGCACCAAGCGGAATATCAGGGCATCGTCTCAACCACGCCTGGTGCGCCAGCGCTTGAGGGATTCGATCTTCTCGACCACCAGGCCGATGGCGCCAGAATCATCGCGTCTGACACGACCTCGCACCAGGTAGGGGCCCGGACCACGTAGCAGGCCCTGATAGGCCCGGTACGTTTCTGGAGCTAGGGTAACCTCGATAGTGCCCTCCAGATCTTCTAACGTCAGGTGGAGCATGACTTGGCCGTTGCCGGTGGTCTGGCGGTAGGCCATAGCACGGACCCCGGCCACTAACAGGCTTTCCCCCACGTGCTCGGCCAGGCATGAGCTGGGCACCACATGACGCTTCTCCAGTTGCGCCGCATAGAACTCCAGTGGATGGACGCTGACCCCCAGGCCCAACAGCTCTTCTTCGATGGCTATCTTCTCTGATAGAGAGTACTCCGGCAGGGGCGGCTGAGCCTGGTCGAAGGCCTCCAGGGCCATCATCAATTGCTGTTTGGTAGGCGCACCCTTCTTCTTTCCACCCCCTGGCTCCCATAGGCCCAGCGAACGCAGCATGGTGGGTCGGCTGGGGCCCAGGCCGTCCACCGCTCCCACCCTGACCAGGTTGGCCATCTCCAGCGGGCGTGGCCCGGCCCGGGCCTGGAGGTCTACCAGGGAGTTGAAAGGCCTCTCCTCCCTGGCGGCGATTATGCGCTGTATGGTCTTCTCGGTCAACTCCCGGACTTGGTCCAGGCCCATCCAGAGGGTCTCCTTGCCCGGGGCCTGGCGCTCCAGGGTGAACTCGCGCCCGGAGTGGTTCACGTGCGGCGCCCGCACCGCCAGGCCCAGCCGTCGGGCCTCCCGCAGATAGGTCGCCTGGGGATGATAGCCGCCCCAGTTGGCCAGGACGGCGCACATGAACTCCGCCGGATAGTTGGCCTTGAGGTAGGCCGAGCGATAGGCCACCACCGCATAGCTGGCCGCGTGGGCCTTGCAAAAGCCAAAGCCGGCGAAGCCCTCCAAGAGGTGCCAGATCGCCTCGGCGGTGGAGAGATCAGCGCCCGAATGCTCCACCACGCCCTGGATGAAGGCGTCCTTGAGCGTGGCCATCTCTGCCGAGGCCTTGAACTTGCTCATGGCCCGGCGCAGCACGTCGGCCTGGGCCAGGGAGAGGTTGGCGAAGTCGTGGGCGATGCGCAGGACCTGCTCCTGGTAGAGGACCACGCCGTAGGTCTCCTGCAGGATCGGCCGCAGCTTGGGGTGCAGGTAGGTGGCCTCCTCCAGGCCAGCGTGGCGCCGCACGAAAGCGTCCTTCAGGCCACCCTGGAGTGGCCCGGGGCGATACAGGGATATGGCGGCGATGATGTCCGAAAGGTTCTTCGCTCCCAGCTCGCGCAGCATGGAGCCCATGCCCGGGCTCTCCATCTGGAAACAGCCGATGGTCTCGCCCCGCGACAGGAGCTGTGCCGTCTTCTCATCATCCGGAGGTATCTTCTCTAGGTCTATCGTCATCCCCCGGCCTCGCCGCACCAGCTCCACCGCATCGGCCAGGACGGTCAGGGCCTTGATGCCCAGGAGATCTATCTTGATCAGGCCCAGCCTGGCGATGCCCTCCAGGTCGTACTGGGTGATGACCAGGCCTTTGGACGCAAGCTGCACCGGCACCCAGTCGGTGATGGGGCCAGGGGCGATGACGATGCCACCCGGATGGATGGAAAGGTGCCGCGGAAACCCCTCGAAAGCCCGGCTCATCTCGATCACCTGGGCCGTGAGCGGGTCCTGGTCCTGAGCAAGGATCTTCTGGTAGGCCCTGTCGATGTCGTCCCTCATACCCAGGTGCCAGAGGTGGGGGATGCGCTCGGCGATGGCATTGATCTTTTCCGGGGTCAGGCCGAAGGCCTTGGCCACCTCCCGGAAGGCCGAGCGGGCCTGGAGCGTCACCACGGTAGAGACCATGGCCACCCTCTCGGCGCCGTACTTGTGGTAGACGTAGGCGATGACCTCGTCCCGGCGGCGGGAGCACAGGTCCAGGTCAATGTCCGGCGGGTCGCTGCGTTCCCGGTTTAAGAACCTCTCGAAGTACAGGTCATGGGCCACGGGGTCCACCTGGGTGATCCCCAGGCAATAGCAGGCCAGGCTGTCCGAGGCCGAGCCCCGGGGGCTCCAGGGAATGCTTTTCTCTGTGGCATATCCCACGATGTCGGCCACTACCAGGAAATAGGGGGTGTACCCCAGTTCATCGATTGTCTCCACCTCATGGCGCAGGCGCTCCTCCACTGGAGGGGTGATCGTCGCATAGCGCCTCTGGGCCCCTTCCCAGCATTTCTTCCAGAGGGTAGATCGGCTGGTCTCGCCCGGCGGTATCTTCACGCTGGGAAATACCCTGGCGCCGGTCAGGAGATGGAGCCGGCAACGATCAGCGATGCGAGTCGTGTTCTCCATCGCCGCCGGGTAATGGAAGAAAAGAGCCTCCATTTCCTTGGGCGATCTCAGATGGAGATTGGGGTAGAGGCGTTTGTCCGGGTGTGGCTCTTCCAGTGTGGTGATCGTGCGCATGGCGGACAGGACGCGGTGCCGAGAGGCATCCCCCGGCCGCAGATAGTGCACGTTATTGGTAGCCACGGTGGGGAGGCCGAGCTTGCTCGCCCCCAAGGCCAGAAGCGCGGCATCCCCCTCATCCTTTTCTTCCTGGATTTGCATTTCCAGGAAGACGTTGCCCTGGCCGAACAGGAGGACCAGTTCTCTTGCCAGGACCTGGGCCTCCCCCTGGCGGCCAGCGAGGATGAGCTGGTTCAAATGCCCCCGCTTCCCCCCGGAGAGGGCGATGAGCCCCTCGGTACGGCCCCTTAATCGATCCAGGGTCAGGCAGCCAGCCGCGCCGGTCTTCACCTCGCTGCTCAACCGGCACAGGTTGGCATAGCCTTCTTTCCCCCGGGCTAGCAAGACCAGGCTTTTATCTCCCTCCAGGGTCGTCTCCATGCCCACGATCGGCTTGATCCCCACCTGATCACAGAGGGCGCAGAACTCCACCGCCCCGTACAGGGCGTCGTGGTCGGTGAGCGCCACAGCCTCCATCCCCAGCTCCCGGCAGGCGCTCACCAGCTCCGCCAGGGGGATGGCTCCGTCCAGGAGGCTGTAATTGGAGTGTATGTGGAGGTGAGTGAACATGAATGCTCCCGATCTACGGCTCAGGACGGCGGATGTCGGCGGTGATCCCCACGCTACGGCTAGATCTTGAAGATCGCTCCCACCGTGCTTTCGGCCAGGGCCAGGAGGGCCGAGGGCTCCCGCATGTACATGATGACGATGAGCCGCAGGTAGTAGTAGGCCGAGATCACGCTGTTCAGGACGCCGATGACCGCGAGCCAGACCAGGCCCGCCTCCACCGCCGCCCCGAAGAGATAGAACTTGGCCACGAATCCCGCCGTAGGCGGCACGCCCGCCAACGACACCATGAAGGTGGTCATGGCCAGGGCCACCAGGGGCGCTCGGCTGCCCAGCCCGGCGTAATCGGACAACTCCAGGGCCTCCTGCCCCTGGCGGGCCAGGTATACCACCACCGCAAAGGCCCCCAGGTTGGTGAAAGCATAGGCCACCAGGTAGAAGAGCACCGCCGAGACCCCGGCCTGGCTGTTGGAGGCCATGGCCACCAGGAGATACCCGGCATGGGCGATGCTGGAATAGGCCAGCATGCGCTTGATGTCGCCCTGGGCGATGGCCACCACGTTGCCCAAGGTCATGGTCAGCACCGCCAAGGCGGCCAATAGCCACGTCCAGTCCACGGACAGGGCGGGAAAGGCGTAGAGGAATACCCGCAGGAACCCGGCGAAGCCGGCGGCCTTGGCCCCCACGGACATGAACGCCGTCACCGGCGTGGGTGCCCCCTGATACACGTCGGGCACCCACATCTGGAAGGGCACCGTGGCCACCTTGAAGCCAAAGCCCACCATCAAGAGCCCCACCGCGATCCAAAGCAAGGGGTTGCCGGCCACCCCGGCTTGGGCCAGGAAGCCCACGATCCTCGCCAGGTTGGTGGTGCCTGTGGCGGCGTAGGTCAGGGCAGCGCCGTAGAGCAAGAACCCGGAGGAGAAAGCCCCGAGGAGGAAATACTTCAGGGCCGCTTCCTGGGCCCTGAGGTCGGTCCGGGCGAAGCCGGCCAGGACATAGAGGGATAAGGATAGTATCTCCAGTCCCAGGAAAATGACGATGAGGTCGGTGCCCGAGGCCATGAGCATCATGCCGAAGGTCGCCAGGAGGAGCAACACGTAGTACTCGCCGTGGTCCATGTCCATCTGATCCAGGTAGCGCACCGACAGCAAAACCGTCATGCCCAGGGCTATCAGGAAGATGAGGCCGAAGAAGAGCCCGTAGTTGTCCAGGGCCACCATGCCGCCGAAGGCGGTCTCGCTCTGGCCCCAGAGCAAAAAGCTCTTGGCCGTGGCCCCCGCCACGCCCAGAAGGGCCAGGACGGCCAGCGCGCCTTTCCGTCCGGGCGCGGTGAACAGCTCACCCACCAATACCAGGAGGGCTGTCGCGAGCACCAGTAAGGCCGGGGCAATGCTCCCCAGGTCCACTGTCGGCACCACGAAATCCATGAGCTGACTCCAGGGTATAAAGGGTTTGCGGCTAGCGATACAGGTCTTGTCGTGCCATGGGGATGCCCTCTGCCTGTATCCCATCTAACACCAAGACCTGGCCCTTTGACTTCACCTCCGCCAGGAGTGCCTGGGTAGAGGCCTCCATGGGCTTCAGGAAGGGCCAGGGGTAGACCCCGATCAGGAAGATCAGGACGATGATCGGCGCCAACACCAGGACCTCCCGGGCCGAAAGGTCCCGGAGCCCCTGGTTTTGCTGGCTTTTGAGTTCCCCGAAGACCATCCGCTGCAGCATCCAGAGCATGTAAACCGCCGAGAGGATCACCCCCGTGGCGCCGAAGGCCGCCCATAGCCAGTCGTGCCGAAAGGCCCCCACCAGGATCAGGAACTCCCCCACGAAGCCGTTCAGGCCCGGCAGGCCGATGGAGGCCAGCGAGACCACCAAGAGCGCCATCGAGAACAGCGGGATGGCCTTCCACAGACCGCCGAAGTCGGCGATCATCCGGGTATGCCGCCGCTCGTACAGCATGCCCACGATCAGGAACAAGGCGCCGGTGGAGAGCCCGTGGTTGATCATCTGCAATATCCCGCCCTGCACCCCCTGGGAATTGAAGGCAAAGAGCCCCAGCATCACAAACCCCAGGTGGGAGACGCTGGAATAGGCCACCAGCTTTTTCACGTCCTCTTGAACCAAGGACACCAAAGCCCCGTAGACGATGCCGATGATGGCCAGCGCGGCGATGATGGATGACAGCTCCCGGGCCGCGGCGGGGAATAGAGGCAGGCTGAAGCGCACGAAACCGTAGGTCCCCATCTTCAAGAGCACGCCCGCCAGGAGCACGCTCCCCGCCGTGGGGGCCTCCACGTGGGCATCGGGGAGCCAGGTGTGGAAGGGGAACATGGGCACCTTGATGGCAAAGGCCACGGAGAAAGCCAGGAAGAGCCACAGTTGAGCCCAGAAGTCCAGGTTCAACTTCCTGAGCTCCAGGAGGTCAAAGGTGTAGACGCCGGTGACCGCGTGATTGATGAAATACAAGGCGAGAATGCCCACCAGCATCAAGACGCCGCCGGCCATGGTATAGAGGAAGAACTTCACCGCGGCGTAGATGCGGCTGGGCCCGCCCCAGATGCCGATGAGCAGATACATGGGGATGAGCATGGCCTCCCAGAAGACGTAGAAGAGGAAAAGGTCAGTGGCCACGAAAACACCGATCATGCCGGTCTCCAGGACCAGCATCACCGCGTAGTACTCCTTCGCCCGGGTGGTGATGGCGCTCCAGGAGGACAGTATGGCGATGGCGCTCAGGAATGTGGTCAAAAGCACCAGCCACAGGCTGATGCCGTCGATGCCCATCTGGTAATTTATCCCCAGGCTCTCGACCCACGGCACCTTCTCCACGAACTGCATGGCGGCGGTGTCGGCCTGGAAGAAGAGGTATAGCGGCAGCGAGGCCAGAAGCGTAAGCGAAGAGAAAAGGAAGGCCGTCGCCTTCACCAGCGCCGGATTCCTGCCATCTACGGCCAACACTGCCGCCGCCCCGGCCAGGGGCAAATACACGATTGCGGAAAGCAGCGGAAAGCCCAACTGATTCATGAGCTCACCGGAAAAGGAAATACCCCAAAACTATCACCGCTCCCAGGAAGATGGACAGGGCGTAGTTGCGCACGAAGCCGGTCTGCAACCTCCGCAGCCAGGCACCCGAGGCGGCCACCGTCCGTCCCACGCCGTTCACTACCCCATCGATCACTGCGATCTCAAACCCCTCGCCCAGGAAATGCGCCAGGGCCACCAACGGCTGGACCACCAGGCCACCGTAGATCTCGTCCACGTAGTACTTGTTCGCCAGGAGGGCATACAGGCCCCCCAGGCGGCGGGCCAGGGCCCCCGGCGCTTCGGGCCTTGCCAGATAGAAGTACCAGGCCAGGCCCATGCCCAGGAAGGCCGCCAGGACCGCCAGGCCCATGAGCCCCAGCTCGTTCCCTGGAGCCTGCGTCTCCAGCGCCGTGTTCGCCTGGTCGAGGAAAACCGGGGCCAGGAAGGAGCCGAGGGCGTCGCTGCCGCCCAGGATGTGCGGCAGGCCGAGATAGCCTCCCAGGGCCGCCAGGGCTGCCAGGAGGCCCAGCGGCAACGCCATGCTGGACGGTGGCTCGTGAACGTGGCGCTCCGCCTCCCACGTCAGCCGCGACTCACCATGAAAGGTCAGGAATACGGCCCGGAGGGCATAGAAGGCGGTGAGGGCCCCAGTGGCAAGCCCCATGGCCCACAGGGCTATGCCCCCCCGGGGACTGGCAAAGGCCTGCCACAGTATGGCGTCCTTGCTGAAGAAGCCCGAGAGCCCCGGGAACCCGCTGATGGCCAGGGCGCCCACCACGAAGGCCCAATAGGTGACCGGCAGCTTCAGGCGAAGGCCGCCCATCTTCAGCATGTTGGTCTCGCCCCCCAGGGCGTGCATGACGCTGCCTGCCCCCAGGAACAGGAGGGCCTTGAAGAAGGCGTGGGTGGTCAGGTGAAAGATCCCGGCAGCGTAGGCCCCAACGCCCACGGCCAGGAACATGTAGCCGAGCTGGCTGATGGTGGAGTAGGCCAGCATGCGCTTGATGTCGGCCTGCACCAAGGCGATGGTGGCGGCGTAGAAGGCAGTGACCGCACCGATGGTGGCCACCACGGACAGGGAGAAGGGAGCCAGCTCGAACAGGGCGTGGGTCCTGGCCACCATGTACACCCCGGCGGTGACCATGGTGGCGGCGTGGATCAGGGCGCTCACCGGCGTAGGCCCCTCCATGGCGTCCGGCAACCAGACGTAGAGCGGGATCTGCGCCGACTTACCGGTGGCGCCCACAAACAGCAGGAGGGTGATTGTGGTGGCGGTCACGCTCCCTACCGCCAGCATCTGGGGGGCCCCGGCGAAGACGTCCTGGTAGTCCAGGCTTCCAAAGGTAACGAAGATGAGCATTACCCCCAGGGCAAAGCCAAGATCCCCAACCCGGTTGACGATGAAGGCCTTCTTCCCGGCATCGGCCGCCGCCTTGCGCTCATACCAAAAGCCGATGAGCAGGTAAGAGCACAAACCCACCAGTTCCCATCCCACGTACAGCACCAGGAAGTTATTCGCGGTGACCAGGAGGAGCATGGAGAAGACGAACAGGTTCAGATAGGTAAAGTATCGGGCGTAGCCCCGGTCCTCAGCCATGTACCCCGTGGAATAGACGTGGATCAGGAAGCTCACGCCGCTGACCACCAGGAGCATCACCGCCGAGAGCGGGTCGACCTGCAGGGCGAAATTCACCTGGAAATCCCCGGCGCTGATCCACTGGTACATAGGCAGCATCGCCAGCCGTTCTCCTGCCGGGAGTCGGGTCAGGTCCGCGAAAACCCAGGCCGAGCCCCAAAACGCCAGCCCCACTGTGCCACAGGCCACCAGGCTCACAAAGCGCTTGCCCAACCTGGCGCCCAGGAAGGCATTGGTCGCTGCGCCCAGGAGAGGGAGTATTGGAATGATCCATGCCTGGTATAACATCTACCGGATCACCATTTCAGCAGGTTCACCTCATCTACATCCGTCGTTCCCCGGCTCCGGAAGATCGCCACGATCAGGGCCAGCCCCACCGCGACCTCCGCCGCCGCCACCGTGAGCACCAGCAAGACGATCACCTGGCCATCCAGGGAATTCAAATAGCGGCCGGCGGCCAGGAAGGTCAGGTTCACCGCGTTCAGCATCACCTCAATGGACATGAAGATGACCAGGGCGTTACGCCTGACCAGGATCCCCACTGTGCCGATGGTGAACAGGATGCCACTCAAGATCAAATAGTAGGAGACCGGGACCATGCTACAACTTCCTTTTGGCTAGCACCACCGCCCCGACGATGGCCACTAGGAGCAGGACTGACGTCAGCTCAAAGGGAAAGACGTAATCGCTGAGCAAGAGCCTGCCCACCAACTGGACGTTGCCGCCCTGGGCCACCATATCAGTGGTGGCCTTCCCCGGCAGGCCGGGGAGCAGGTTGGGCTGAGCCACATAGATTATCTCCGCCAGCAGCAACGCGCCCAGTGCGATGGCAAAGACGCGTTGCCCGGGCAGCCGCTCCCGGCTTTCTTGCGCCTTTTCTCCAAGGAGCATGATCACGAAAAGGAACAACACCATCACCGCCCCGGCATAGACGATGATCTGGACGATGGCCACAAACTGGGCGTTCAGCATCAGGAAGAGCACTGCCAGGGCCACCATGTTCGTGATCAGGCTCAAGGCGCTGTGCACGGCGTTCCGCAGGGTCACCACCCCCACCGCCCCCAGTATGGCTATAGCGCCCACCGAGAGAAACAATGCTAGTTCCACCGGCTAGCCCTGCCCTCGCCTGGAGTCATCCGGAGGCGGCTCCAACAGCATGTCCTTGGTGTAGATGAAGCCGTCCCGACCGTAGCTAACGAACTCATAGACCTTGCCCAAAACGATGGCCTCGGTAGGGCAAGCCTCCTGGCAAAACCCGCAGAAGATACAGCGGATCATGTTGATCTCGTAGACCTTGCCATAGCGCTCCCCGGGGGAGAAGCGAGCCCCCTCCGTATTCTCCCCAGCCTCCACGTAGATGGCATCGGCGGGGCAAGCGGCAGCACAAAGCGCGCAGCCAATACACCGTTCCAGGCCGTTGTCCCAGCGGCGCAGGTAGTGGCGCCAGCGGGCCCGGGCCGGCAAGGTCAGCTTCTCCTCCGGATATTGCACGGTGACCGGCTTGCGCCAGGAATGCTTCAGGGTCGTGTACAACCCTTTGGGCAGGGCGACCAGGACGTTCTGGAAAAACCGTTCCAGCATCAGAAGTACATCTCTTTCAGCACTACAGCCAGGGCGGTGACGAAGACGTTGGCCAGCGCCAGCGGCAGAAGTACCTTCCAGCCCAGGCCCATGAGCCGATCGTACCGAAGGCGCGGCAAGGTCGCCCGCAGCCAGACGAAACAGAAAAGGAAAACGAGCACCTTGAGGGAAAACCAGAGGGCCGGCGGCAATAGGGGACCCTGCCACCCGCCGAAGAACAGGGTCACCGTCAAGGCGCTCATGGTGATCATGTTGATGTACTCGGCCATGAAAAACAGGGCGAACTTAATGCTGGAATAGTCGGTGTGATATCCGGCCACCAGCTCGGTATCGGCCTCGGGCAGGTCAAAGGGCGCCCGGTTCACGTCGGCGACGGCGCAGATCATGAACAGCGCTGCCCCCACTGGCTGCAGGAAGATGAACCAGCGGGGAATGAAGCCCAGCCAATAGCCACCCTGGGCCTGGACGATGTCCAGGGGCCGGAGCGAACCGGTTAGCAAAAGCACCCCCACCAGCGACAGCCCCAGTGACAGCTCGTAGCTGATCACCTGGGCCGCCGAGCGCAGGCCACCCAGGAAGGAGTACTTGTTGTTGGTGGACCAACCGCCCAGGATGATGCCGTATACGCCCATGGAGGCCATGGCCAGGACGTAGAGCACACCCACGTTCACGTCGGCCAGGTTCAAGGTGACCTCCCGGCCGAAGAGGTTCACTGCCGGGCCGATGGTGATGACGGCAAAGGCCATCAGGGCGGCGATCAAGGAGATCGCCGGGGCCAGGATGTAGGTGAGCCGGTCGGCCTGGGCCGGCATGATGTCCTCCTTGAAGAGGAGCTTCAGGCCATCGGCCACAGGCTGCATCAGCCCGAAGGGGCCCACGCGGTTGGGGCCATAGCGCACCTGGATGCGGGCCACCACCTTTCGCTCCACCCAGGTCATATAGGCGAAGCCGGTCAAAAGTCCCACCAGGATGGCCCCGCATTTGACGAAGATGATCGCCAGGGTCTCGGCCATGGACATCTACCTATGGCAGTACGCTTATCTTGACGCGAGGCACTTCCATCCCATCATGGAAGAGCCGATTGGCGTTGGCATCGCTCCCGCGCCAGGGGATGTAGACCGTGCCGGGCGGACAATCTGAGTTATGCCGCACCGGCAGGCTCAGCTCTCCGGCCGACGAGGAGACCCGAGCGACCTCCCCCTCCATTAGGCCCAGGGCCGAGGCCTCCCGCGGATTCATCTCTATCCGGGACCTGGCCAGGACCGGGCCCAAGACCGGACAACGGCTGGAAAAGGTATCGGTGGAATAGAACGGTTCCCCCAGCAACAGGATAAAAGGAAACCCTTCGTCCTCCACTGGAACCCCGAAGCGCTCACCGGGAAAGAAGCGCCGCTGGTTTTCCCCAGATTCTTTACTGGTAAAGAAACCTATGGCCTCGAAGTCCAGGCCTCGGTACCAGGGCAATACCAGGGCCATCTCCTCCCGGATCTCCCCAGGCGAAGCGTAACCGAAATCGCCGCCCAGCTCGCTGCCCAGGGTCGAGAGGGCCTGCCATTCGGCCATGATGCCCTCCTGGAGCCCAAGCCCCCGGGCATTCCGCTGCACCCGGCCCTCCAGATTAGTATAGGTGCCTTCCTTCTCCACGAAGCTGGTTCCAGGCAGCACCACATCGGCCCGGGCAGCGGTGGGGGTCAGGAACAGGTCTTGCACCACCAGGAAATCCAGGGCTTCCAGCGCTCGCTCTGCCTTGGCGCCGTCCGGATAGTCGGACAAAAGATCCACGCCAAAAAGATACAGGCCCTTGACCTTCGACCCCGCCTCGGACAGCATCTTTCGGGTGCCCAGTCCCGGTTGTTCCGGCAGGGCCGCGCCCCAGTCTGCCCCTAGCCGGGCTCGATACTCGCCGTCATCAAGGGGGCGACGCCCTGGCAGGGCCGTCGGCAGGACCCCCAGGTACATCGCCCCCTGGGAATTCCCATTGGCGCCCAGGGCCATCAGGCTCGCCGGGCCTCGCTCCGGCCGGGCCAGGACCAGGGCCAGGTTGGCCAAGGCCTTGATTATGACATCGGCGTTTGACCGCTGAACGATCTGGTTCCCGAACAGGATGGCGGGGTTGGCCGCCCCGGCCAGGGCCCGGGCCGTCGCGCCCAAAGCCTCAGGCTTCAGGCCCGTGGCCCGGGAAACCTGTTCGAGCGTGTGTTCCTCAACCGAAGATCGGACTACCTCCCAGCCCAAGAACCTATCTGCCAAGTGTTCTTCCGAACACAGGCCCTCGGAAACGAGGGCGTTGACCAGGCCGTAGATCAGCGCGGTCTCGCTGCCATACCGGTAGCCCAACCACAGGTGGGCCAGGCGGTCCAGTTCGGTTCCCTTCGGGTTGGCCAAGAGGAGCCTGGCGCCGCCTCGCACCACCGCCTTGCGCAACCGCAAGAAGACGATGGGCTGCTCCTGGGCCACGTCCCCGCCGAGGACCAGAATAGCGTCGGCCTTCTCCAATCCCTGAATAGGGCCCGAGAGAGGCAGGCCCAGCAACCCATCGTCCTCGTACCAGCATTCTTTCAGTCGATGGTCCACGTTATTGGTGCCCAGTCCGGCGCGGAAGACCTTCTGGAACAGGTAGAGTTCCTCGTTCGTGCTCCGCGAGGAGGCGATGCCACCCACTGAATCCGGACCGTTCGTGGCCTGGAGGGCGCGAAACCCCGCGGCGATGGCCCCCAAGGCCTCATCCCAGGAGACCGGGGTCAAGACGCCGCCCTTTCTGACCAGAGGCGACCGCAGGCGTTCGGCGCTGTTAATGTAGTCGTAGGTGAAACGGCCCTTATCGCAGATCCAGGCCTCGTTCACCGCCTCGTTCTCCCGGGCCACCAGGCGCACCACCTGCCCGCTGCGCACCTGGACCGAAGTGTTGCAGCCGCAACTGCACAGGGGGCAGATGCCATTGTACCTCTCCACCTCCCAAGCCCGGGCCCGAAAGCGGAAGGCCCGGCTGGTCAGGGCTCCCACCGGGCAGATGTCCACGGTGTTTCCGGATAACTTGCAGTCGTAGGTTCGCCCCGGGAAAACATCCAGATATGTTAGAGCGCCCCTTTCCACGAATACCAGGACATTGTCCCCGGCGATCTCGCTGCAGAAACGGGTGCAGCGCTGGCAGGCGATGCAGCGCTCGCGGTCCAGGACGATGAGCGGGCTCAGGTCTACGGGCTTGACGAAGTGACGCTTGTCGGCGAGGGGGAAACGGCTCTTGCCCGGGCCGTATTTATAGGTGATGTCCTGGAGATCGCACTCGCCGCCCTTGTCACACACCGGGCAGTCCAAAGGATGGTTAATGAGCAAGAACTCCAGGACCCCCCGGCGTGCCTTGACCACCTCCGGCGTCTGGGTGAGCACCACCATCCCCTCGGAGACCTCCGTGGTGCACGCCGTCTGCAGCTTGGGCATCATGGCTATGGCCGGCTGGCCCCTGGCATCCCGCTCCATCTGCCCGTCCTTGCCCCGCTGCGGCGTGCCCACCTCCACCACGCACATGCGGCAGGCCCCCAGCGGTGAGAGCTTGCGGTGGGAACAGAAGATGGGTATATCTATCCCCACGCCCCGCGCCGCCTCGGTGACCAGCGTCCCGGGCGGGACGCTGACCGGTACATCGTCGATGGTGAGGTTGACGAGCGCTGCCATACGTCAATATCCGTCGGGCAGATCGTTAGGCTTAGAGACCAGGTTTCTGGACAAGCCAAGGAGGAGAAACCTGGTTTCTAAGGGGTTAATCGGCTACGCCCCTGGCGTGACGCGCGGGCCTTGGTCCGTGGTCGGCAGCCTGCCGCCCGTCGTCTCGTGTCTCCAGCACCCGCCACGCCTGATATGGCCTTGATATTCCTCCCGGAAATGCTTCACCGTCCCCTGCACCGGCGCTATGGCCGCGTCGCCGAAGGGGCAGAAGCACTTGCCAGCCATGTTGTCGCAGATGTCCAGCAACAGTTCGATGTCGCCGTCCTGGCCCTGGCCTGCCTCGATGCGCCCCAGGAGGCGTACCATCCAGTACGTTCCCTCGCGGCACGGCGTGCATTTGCCACAGGACTCGTGGCGGAAGAACTCGGTGAGACGCAGGGCAGCCCACACCATGCAGGCCGTCTCGTCCATCACCATCACCGCCCCAGAGCCCAGCATAGAGCCCGCCGCCGCCACCGACTCGAAGTCCATGTTCACGTCCAAGTGGGCGGCGGTGAAGGTCGGCGTGGAAGGGCCGCCCGGGATTATCGCTTTGAGCTGCTTGCCGTCGCGGACACCCCCGCCGTGCTCGAATATTATCTCCCGGAGCGGCGTCCCCATGGGCAGCTCGTAGTTGCCCGGCCGCTTCACGTGGCCACTCAAACAGAAGACCTTCGTCCCGGGGCTCCGGGAAGTGCCGATGGCGGCGAAAGCCTCCGGACCGTTCAATACGATGTACGGCACGTTGGCCAGGGTCTCCACGTTGTTGATCACCGTGGGCTTCCGGTAAAGCCCGGCGGTGGCGGGGAAGGGCGGCTTGAGCCGGGGCTGGCCCCGGTAGCCCTCCAGGGACTCCAGGAGCGCCGTCTCCTCCCCACAGATATAGGCCCCCGCGCCCCGATAGACGGCCACGTCCAGGTCATAGCCGGAGCCCAGGATATTCCGCCCCAGGTAACCCTTCGCCGTGGCCTGCCGGATGGCCTTCTCCAGCTGCCTGGCAGCGTAGGCGAACTCGCCGCGGATGTAGATGACGGCCAGATGAGCGCCGATGGCATAGCTAGAGAGGATGATGCCCTCGATTAGTTCGTGGGGGTCCTTCTCCATTATCTCCCGATCTTTGAAAGTCCCTGGCTCGCCCTCGTCGGCATTGCAACACAGGTATCTGGGCAGCGCTGGGTCCTTGGGAATGAAGCTCCATTTCAGGCCCGTGGGAAAGCCCGCCCCACCGCGCCCCCGGAGCCCCGATCTCTTCACCAGGTCCACCACCGCCTCCGGGGAAAGCTCTTTGAGCGCTCTGGCCAGCGCCTGATAGCCGCCCTTTCTGATGTAGGTGGCGATGTCGCTTTGCTCCGGGTCATCAGTATAGCGCAGCACGATCTTCTCGCCCATGCCCTTCACCCCCCAGCCAGCCTGGCCAGGACTGCCTCTATGGCCTCAGCGCTCAGGTTCTCGTGATAGTCCTCGTCTATCTGGACCACCGGCGCCGTACCGCAAGATCCCAGGCACTCCACGGTCTCAAGGGTAAATAGTCCGTCCGGGGTGGTCTCCCCCACCCCAATGCCCAGCCTGGCCTTGAGGTGATCCAGAAGCTCTCCTGCGCCCGATAGCGCACAGGGGAGGTTAGTGCACACCTGGATCAGGTGTTTGCCCGTGGGCCGGCGCTTCAACATGGTGTAGAAGCTGGCCACCGCCTCCACCTCGGCCGGCGTTAGCTCGAAGATGGCCGCCACCTCGACCAACACTTGGCTGGAAAGATAGCCTTGCTCGTCCTGGGCCAGGCGCAAGGCGGGCAGCAACGCCGTCCGCCTCTCCGGAAACCTCTCCGCTGTCTTTATTATCTCTTCTCTGGCCCTTTCCGAAAGCATCATTTTCTTTTCTAGTAAAGAATCTGCGCTGCCTGTACGTCTTCCGCTGCCGGAGGCCACCCGCTAGCGATCCACCTCTCCCAACACGATGTCGATGCTCCCGATCACCGCCACCACGTCGGCCAGGAGCCGCCCCTCCACCATCTTGGGCAGGGCCTGGAGGTTCACGAAGGACGGCGGCCGGATCTTGACCCGGTACGGCTTGCCCGAGCCATCGGAGACGATGTAGAACCCCAGCTCGCCCTTGGGTGCCTCTACGCAGGCGTAGACCTCACCGACTGGTGGCCGCAGCCCCTCGGTGACCAGCTTGAAATGGTGGATCAGGGCCTCCATGCTGGTGTCCAGCTCCTCCCGAGGCGGCAAGACGTATTTGCGGTCGTCGGCGATGTGAGGCCCCGCCGGCATCCCCTCCAGGGCCTGCTGGACCAGGCGTAGGCTCTGTCGCATCTCGGCCATGCGGCAGAGATAGCGATCGTATACGTCGCCGTTCTTACCTAAGGGAACCTGAAAATCGAACTTGGCGTAGCTGGAATAGGGGATAGCCTTGCGAACGTCCCAGTTGACCCCACTGCCCCGCAAGGTGGGGCCGCTCAAACCCAGGGCGATGGCGTCTTGGGCGGAGATGACCCCGACCCCTTTGGTTCGCTGCAGCCAGATGGCGTTCTTGGTAAGCAGGTCCTCGTAGTCGTCGAACTTCTCCGGAAAGGCCTTGATGATGGCTTTTACCTTCCCGTCGAACCCCTGGGGTACGTCTCGGGCCAGGCCACCGAAGCGAAAGTAGCTGGTCATCATGCGGACGCCGGAGATGAGCTCGAAGACGTCCAGGATCTGTTCTCTCTCTCGGAAGCAATAGAGAAAGACGCTCATGGCCCCAAGGTCCAGGGCCTGGGTGCCCAGCCAAACCAGGTGGCTGGCGATGCGCGAGAGCTCGCACAGGAGAACCCGCATGAACTGGGCCTTAGGTGGCACCTCCAGGTCCAGGAGCTTCTCCATGGCCAACACGTAGGCCAGGTTGTTGGAGAGAGGCGCCAGGTAATCCAGCCGATCGGTGAGGGTGAGTGCCTTCAGGTAGGTCTTGTTCTCGGCGGTCTTCTCGATGCCCGTGTGCAGATAGCCGATGTGCGGTGTAGCCCTCACCACGGTCTCGCCGTCCAGCTCCAGCTCCAGCCGCAGCACGCCGTGGGTGCTGGGGTGCTGAGGGCCCATGTTGAGGACCAGAGTTTCCCGCTCGTCCATCCCCTATTCCTTGGCCAAAGGCTTTCCGGCCGCGATGGCCCTGGCATTGTGGGTGAACGCCGACGGCTCCGCCGTCAGGGGATAATCCTTGCGCAGGGGATGGCCGCGCCAGTCGTCGGGCATCAAGATACGGCGCAGGTCAGGATGGCCCTGGAATGAGAGCCCAAACATGTCGTACACTTCGCGTTCATGCCAGTTCGCAGTGGGCGAATACAGGTTGTACACCACCTCAAAACGCGGCTCCCGCCCCAGGTAGTCCACCCCGCAAAGGTCGGAGAGGTAATCAAACCTGAGCTCCGGGTCATCTCGCAGGAACCGGCAAACCTCCAGGATGTCATCACGGCGTAGCACCATGGTGGTCTCGCCCCGGAAGTATTTGATCTCCCGAAGCGAATCGGGAAATCTGCTTCTGAGTTTCTGGGCGACGAAATCGCTCTCTGGCATGAACCAAGCCTCTACGCGCGATCGGTAAATCTCTCCCCGGCTATCTTCTTCTGCAGTTCCATGAATGCCAGGAGAAGCATCTCCGGCCGGGGAGGGCAGCCGGGCACATACGCGTCCACCGGGATGATCTCGTCTACCCCTTGCACCACGGCGTAGTTGCTGAACACCCCGCCACAGGTGGCGCAGGCCCCCATGGCGATGACCCATTTGGGCTCCGGCATCTGGTCGTAGATCTGGCGGATCACCGGGGCCATCTTCTGGCTCACCCGGCCGGCCACGATCATCAGGTCCGACTGCCGCGGAGAAGGCCGGTACAGCTCGGCGCCGAATCGTCCCCAGTCGAAACGGGAGGCAAAGGTGCCCATCATCTCGATGGCGCAACAGGCCAGGCCGAAGAGCACCGGCCACACCGAGGAATAGCGAGCCCAGTTCACCGCCTGGTTGATGGTGGTGGTGATGACGCCAGGAGGCAGTTTCTCTTCTAGTCCCATTCCAGCCCACCCTTCTTCCAGACATAGATGTATCCTATGAGTAGAATGCCCATGAAGACGGCTATGGCTCCCAGGCCATAAAGCTGGAGCTCCCGGAAGATCACTGCCCAGGGATAAAGGAAGGCTATCTCGATATCGAAGATGATGAATAGGACCGCCATGAGGTAGAAGCGAACCATGAAACGTCTACGGGTCGTGCCTGTCGCGGGCATGCCGCATTCGTAGGGTGAGAGCTTGCGGGGCGAAGGCTTACGGGGCCCCAAGAGCGCCGAGGCGCCCAGGGCCACGGCTGCAAACCCCACACACACTACGAAGAGCACCAGTATGGGGAAATAGTCCGAAATCACTAGAAAATCCCCTATGCGCCCGCTGCTCGGGAAAAGTATACTAAATGTGTCCAGTTTAGCACAAAAGGACCGCTAAAGCAAGAAATCCAACTTCTTTACTGGTAAAGCATCACCCGCCATACCGGCCCTATGACACCTGATCAAGCGCTGGGGCCGGCCGAGTCTGGGATATTCAGAAGTCGATGCCTCGCCGGGCCACCTGCCCTTCGTTGAACGGGTGCTTCACGTCCAGCATCTCGGTGACCAGGTCGGCCGCTGCCACCAGCTCGGGCGGGGCATCCCGGCCGGTGAGGATGACGTGCATGGCCGCCGGGCGAGACCGAAGGAAGGCCAGGACATCTTCCAATGATACTAGTCCAAGCCTCAAGGCATTGTCGATCTCGTCCAGGACCAGGATGTCGTAGGCGCCCGTGCCAGCTTTGTCCCTGGCCAAGGCCAGGGCCTCTTGGGCTGCCTTCTGGTGCTCGGAAAACGGCAAGTCGTCCCCCATAATGCCGACAAACCCTTTCCCAGTGGCGATGATCTCCAGATTCGGGGCCAGCCGCTTGGCTGCCTCCAGTTCCCCGGCAAGCCATGGTCCCTTGATGAACTGGATGACGAGGGTTCTCAGGGCGTGGCCGCAGGCGCGCAGGGCGATGCCCAGGGCCGCCGTGGTCTTGCCCCTCCCGCTTCCGGTGAACACAATGACCAGCCCTCTGGCTTTCTCCGCCGCAGGCCCTATCCCCCCAGGCACCGATTGCCTCCTGCCCGCCCGCCGAGGGATTCTTTAACCAGTAAAGAATTCGGGGCTAGCCGCTGAAACCCAGGGCCCGTTTGGCCTCCATGGACATTCGGGAGGGATCCCATGGCGGGTCCCAGACCAGTTTCACCTCGGCCTCCTCGATGCCCCCCACCCCCAGGACCTTTTGCCTGGCATCCTGGGTCAGATAGGCATGCAGAGGACAGCCGGGGGTGGTCATGGTCATCTCCACGTAGGCCTTCTTGCCGTCTACTTTCACCTGGTAGATGAGCCCCAGGTCCACTACATTGATCCCGATCTCGGGATCAAAGCAATTGCGCAGGGCCTCCACCACTGCTTCCTTAGTGGCCATTCCATTCTCCTGAAAATGCATTACGCCTTTTCAAGCGTGTACGGTGGGTGAGAAACCCGTCCTACGAAAGCCGGTGATAGGTCTCCTGAAGTAGGAGAGCGTCCTCTTCCAGGTTGGGACTTTCACAGATCACGAAGCCCCCCACCTGAAAGTCCTTCAGGGCCTGCATTAGCTCCTGGTACTTGAGGTCGGCCTCGTCGAGGTTCAGGTGGGTCCGCTCTCCCTTCGGCGAATAGGCGATCCCCGACACGTGTATGTGCATGTTCTCGAGCCCCCTCCGGCCCAGTTTGGCCTCCACGCGCTGCAGGATCTCCGCGAACTCGGCGTAGGAGTTGTATTTCCCGGTCCGGGCATGAGAGTGGGCGAAATCCACGCAGGGCATGACCCCGGGGACCGCGGTGGAAAGGTTCAACAATTCGTCCAGAGAGCCGAACTGGCTCTCCTTCCCCGTCAATTCCGGGCGAATCCAGAGGTGGTTATCTTCCATATCCAAGATGGTTCGGATCTCTCGCAGTTGTTCCAGAACGGTGCTGTAAACTGTCTTCGGGTCCATTCCCTGGTAGAAAGCGGCGTGAAAGGTCACGCTCTCAG
>JACQYG010000074.1 GCA_016208345.1 Chloroflexota bacterium | reverse complement strand
TTGAGAAGCTCATTGGCGTCTTCGCTGGATACCCGTCCAAGCTTGTTCGCTGGCCACGGCCCTTATACCAGCCATTACAAGAGCACTTCAACGAGGCCATCTCGGCGGACCACCATCGCCTGACTTTGCTGAAGCTGGTTGCCCTGTTACACGACATCGCCAAGCCCGAGACCAAGAGCAGCGAACCCGACGGCCGCATCCGTTTTCTGTGCCATCAACTCCTCGGCGCCGAAGCGGCGGCAGTGGTGATGAAACGGCTGCGGTTCAGCAACCAGGAGGTCGACGTGGTACGCACCGTTGTTGCTAACCATTTGAGGCCGAGGCAACTCTTGGACGGGGCTGGCCTTACCGGCCGTGCAGTTTATCGCTTCTTCCGAGACACCGGCCCGGAGGGCCTGGACACCCTGGTTTTATCCCTGGCCGACCACTTGGCAACCCGGGGACCGGCTCTGGACAGAGCAGCCTGGGATAAGCACGTAGCCTTGACCGTTGATCTGTTCCGAAAGTATTTGGCGGAGAAAGAAGAGACAGTCTCTCCACCCAGATTGCTTGACGGCAATGACATCATGGCAGTCCTGGGCCTGGAGCCCGGGCCGTTGATCGGCGACCTGCTGGAAAAGGTCAGGGAGGCTCAGGCGATGGGCATGGTAAGCGATCGGGCCGAGGCCCTGGAATACGTGAGGGAGATCATGGCGAATGCCTCGCCCTAGAAGGTGGCAGCTTTTACCACGGGCTCCAGCGGAACACTTCCAGCGTTTCCAGCACCTGCCTGGCTTTGTGGCTCAGATACTGCATAATCGCGGCATCTGCGATCCCCAGGTGGCCAATGACTTTCTATCTGGGCCAGAGGCCCTCTCTTTTGGTGACCCTCTCGAGCTCAAAGATGTGGATAAAGCGGTGAGTCGCCTTCTCCAGGCGCTGGATCGTCAGGAAATCATCGCTGTTTACGGTGACTTCGACGTGGATGGCATCACCGCCGTCGCCTTGCTGACCCTGGCCTTGCGTCAGCTAGGTGCCACGGTGATCCCCTACATCCCTCATCGTGTAGACGAGGGATATGGGTTGAACACCCAGGCTCTGGAAAACCTGCGCGCTGAGGGAGCCAGCCTGGTCGTCACCGTGGACTGTGGCATCGGCTCGCCCGCCGAGGTGGCCCACGCCAACCGGCTCGGCATGGACGTCATCGTCACCGACCATCACCACGTCCCCCTCGAACTCCCTCTAGCCCTGGCGGTGATCGATCCCAAGCAATCCGATTGCCGGTATCCTCATAAAGAGCTGGCCGGCGTGGGCCTGGCCTTCAAGGTGATCCAGGCCATGACGGAGTCACTTGGTGCGACACCGGTGGCAGCGATGGATCCTAACCAATACCTGGACCTGGTGGCCTTGGGCACCGTTGCCGACCTAGCCCCTTTGATCGGGGAGAATCGGAAGCTGGTCAAGCTGGGCCTTCTTGCGCTGAACGACACTGAGCGGCCTGGCCTGCAGGAGATGATCCTAAAAGCCAGGCTGCAATTGGGCCAGCTCGATACCTATGCTATCAGCTTCATCTTGGGCCCCCGGCTCAATGCCGCTGGGCGCATCGAGAGCGCCCTCACCTCCTTGAACCTTTTGCTCACCGACTCGCTGGAGCAGGCCAGAGAGCTGGCCGAATCCCTGGAGACACTAAACCAGGAACGCCAACGATTGACCAGCTCCGCCGTAGACAAAGCAAAGAACGAGGTACATGAGCTCGCCGATGACGCCCTATTACTTATAGCTGGCGAGGACTACCCGGCAGGCATAGTGGGCCTGGTGGCCAACAAACTGGTAGAGGAGTTCTACCGGCCATCTATCGTGGTGGAGAAGGGGGCACTGCATTGTCGCGGCTCGGCCCGCAGCATCCCTGAATTCGACATCGTCTCCGCTCTAGATGAATGCCAGGATCTGCTCCTAGGGCATGGCGGCCACCGCCAGGCCGCGGGGTTCACCGTAACTGCCGACAACCTGCCGCTGCTCAGAAGCCGGCTATTGGAGATCGCCCGGCGCCAACTATTCGGCCTGGATCTGCAGCCCACCCTGTACCTGGACGCACTGCTAGAACTGAACCAGGTGACCTGGGAAAACTACGACTGGATTAGTCGCCTGGCGCCTTATGGCTATGGTAACCCGCAGCCTATCTTGTTAAGCCGTCGTGCCAGGGTGAAAGACTATCGTCTGGTTGGCACCAACGGGAACCACCTGAAACTCAAGCTCACCGACGGTCGCCTGACCTGGGATGCTATCGGTTTCCGCCTGGGAGACAAGGCCAGGGAGATCGCCCTAAACCCTTGGGTCGACCTGGCTTATACCCTGGAGATCAACGAATGGAACGGCGCGAAGACCCTTCAGCTCAATCTACGGGGGATTCGGCCGAGTACGAGCTGAGGGCTCCTTACTAGTAAAGAAAACTGGTTGCCTGAACCTACGCCTCCGGCGGGATGAACCCGTCGGCATGGCAACGGTATACCCACTGGACGCCATAGGGCTCCAGATAAACCCTACCGTTCGCCGGAGGGCCGCCCCGGCGCCATAGGAGAATGGCCAAGGTGTTCTGGCCGTGGGGGTCCAGGAGACCTTCCGGGAGATAGAATTTTCGCTGGGGTGAGATGCTCCAATCCCGGGCGATGAGCACGCCGTTCAAGTAGATGTGCGCCTTATCGGCCACCCCTTCAAAGACAAGGCCTAGAGGGGCATATACGAAGGGGGGCAGGCCGAGCTGGAAGTGGCAGCGAGCCCAAACCACGTCATCGCGGGGCGCGTGGGATAAGTCCTTGGCTGCTGTCCAACCCCCATCCTCGTAGTCGATGGCATCGAATCCCTCGGCTTCCCCCGTGAAGCCTGGCCGGAATCTCCAACGAATCTCTCGATCCGAGGCCCAGGCAAGCAACCCTCTAGGCAGCCGCACGTTCTCTATGTAGCCCTTGTTGTGGCCCAGGCTCTCCACCAGGACAGCAACGACGTTCCGGCCCGGCTGGCAAAGCTCTTCCGGCAATGCCACGGCCACCGGCTCCACCCCTTCCGTCTCCGGACCGCCCTCCCAGCTTTCGTTCTGGTAGTTATCGAGCCTGGCCACGAATTTCCCGTTCAGGTAGATGGCTGCGTTATGCCGAATGGCCAGCGATAGCTCCGCCATCTTACCATGAAATTCACCACGATACCAGCAAACGCCCTGGTATATCCCCAGGCTATCCATATCTGTCCTGCCACCGGTGGGGATGACATGCCAGGCTCGATCATCGCAGTCCACGGCGATCTCAGGGCAGGCTCCGGCCACGCGCCAGCTGTCCAGGGCTGGTAACTTCAGGGCGGGACCTTTGGGCAAAAGGAAGCTCACCTTGCCGGTCCCAGGGTCGTATCCCTGCGCCACCGGCCGGCCGTCCATGGTTATCCTGGGCGGGCGCCCTGCGGCGTAGACCCGCACCTGGCCCCCGCTCCCACTGTACATCTCCCAGTCCAGTATCTCGCCATCCATCCTGGACTCCCCCACGTAATCCGGGCCCAGGATAAGGGTGTTCTCCACCAGCCAGGCCTGGTTGGCATCTGGGATGAACACCAGGGTATAACGGGCCTTCTCCGCTGAGAAGACGAGTTCCTGTACCTGGCTGCCCGCGTAGTGGATTTTCCAGCGCGAGCCCTCCCACTCCGAGCCCAACTCATCCTTAAGAACTTCGGGTTTGATCGGCAGATCAAAGGCTACGCTGCCTTCGCCGACAAAGACCAGGACCTGCTCGCCGTCCTTGGCCAAAGCGCCCAAGATAGAACTGGTGGCATAGGCGATTCGTAGCCCGCTAAGTTCCAAATTGACCACCACCGGGCGCATCTCGCTGCTCGCCAGCGTCACTGGAGGGACAGTGAACGCTCCAACCTGGATGGTGGTTGAGCGCCTCTGTCCGGTGAGATTGCGCAGGAAGATAACCCGGGCTTCACCATTGCCCAGGGCCCGGTAGAATACCTCAGCGTCGCTACACGCCACGTCCTGGACCGTCTCAGCTTCGGTGAAAAATCCCTCCAGCGCCCCATTCTGGCAGGCCATCGCTTTAGCCGCGTGGTAACGCTGGGATAGCCCCCCCCATTCCTGCACCGGAGCGGCGAAATCGTACGACGTGTTCACGGCCGGGCAGCCAATGTGGTCCCAATTGGTGCCACCCACGAACATATAGTGATTGTAAAGGGTCACGCCCTGGGCCACGGCGCTCCAGGTCACGAGCTCCAGGGCTTCCTTACCCAACGCTTTACGTAACGCATCGTATCCACGACCATCCCAGGGGTCGAACCACCCGCCCTGGAGCTCAGCCACAAAACGAGGCGACCCGGGAGCGAATTCGTTGTAGATCTCCGCAAGTGCGTCCACCTGCCGAAAGGTCTCAGGAACAATGCGCCAGTCGGCATCGAACCGCGTTACCGCATAGGTATCGACGGCGTAGATATCGACCAGGCCCGCCCAACAGCCTTGTCCCCAGCCATCGTTGTGGAAAATGGGCACCTCTATCCCCAACTGGCGCGCCCAGTCGTAGAGCCTCTGCATGTAATCGGGGGTCAGGTCATCGTTCGCGTGCTCGTTCTCGATCTGGAAGAGCACCAGGTTGGGACAGCGGGCGATGCGCGGCACGATCTGCTCATACCACTGCCGGGCATATTTCAGGTACTCCGGGGACTCGACGTAGGCCCCATCCCTGACGCAACGCAGGGGGACGTGATGCTTGTTGATTAGCCAGCCAGGAGGGACGTGATGTTTATTAATGAGCCAGCCAGGAAGGCCTCCGCCACTTAGTTCAGAATTGATGTATGGGCCCGGTCTGGCCACCACATAGAGACCCACCTCCTCGGTGAGCCCCAGGAGGTAGTCCACGTCCCTGATGCCGCTGAAATCCCACTCCCCCTCCGTCGGCGAATGGTAGGCCCAACTGAAGTACAGGTCCACGGCGTTGTATCCCGCCCGCTTGATCTTCCACAACCGATCGCGCCAGAGGCCGGTGGAGGGCAGGCGATAATAATGGAACGCGCCGGACCGCAGGAACACCCGTCGGCCATCGACGATCAGGCTGTGGCGGTCGCACGTGACTCCCATCGCGTAGGTCCTCCGGTTCTTTCCTTATCCTTTTCCAGCCAGGCGGCGTCAATGAGCGCCCACAGGCCTCCAGCTACCAGTGTGTGCCCGCCCAGAACCACGGGGATCGTCGCTTCTCTGGCTGCCTCGGTAAAGGCCCGGACAACCGGATTGGTCACCTTTTCCGGCTGAAACAGATCCGAGTAGAACCTGTCCGGCGCCGAGAGGTTCAAATGTAGATGATGGAAGATGACCCGGGAATCGATCAGGGCAGCCTGACCCAGTTGCGCCAACGACTTAAAGAACCTCTTGGGGCCCACCAACCCCAAATAGTAACCCAAGAGCGACCGGACCTGACCCCGTTCCTCCCTGCCGCTGGCCCTCATCCCGCGCTCCTCCGAGAATACCCTGAGCCGACACGCCACATCAGTCTCCAGGTGTGCCCACACGTAGGACCCCACACGGCCCGCTACGATCACTTCGGCCATGGGGTCTGTGAGAAGCTTCATGGAACGCCGCAGGCGTGACACGTCCAGGTTAAGGCCTTCCAGGTACTCCTTCACGTTTCGGCCCACCAGTGGATGAAGCTGGAGGACCATCAGGTCGGTGGGGGTGTCAACGTCTAGTTGAGTGCCGACGGTGCGGTTCAAAGGGATATCGGTCAATCCCGCCTGCTCTTTCAACAGCCAGGCCAGGTTGTTATCGAAGCTCGGCAGTTCGATGCGCTCGATGACCTCACCCGGGGTAAAGGCCAGGAAATCCGCAGAGAAAATGTTATTAGCGATGAAGGAGTTTTCGGCGGTCCGGATGCTCTCCGCAATACTGGAAAGTTCCTCGGTGGAGAGCAATGAAGCGCTGCCACCTCCTATATAGAAAGGCTTCTTTATGCGATACCTGGCAATGACCTCTCTCATTCGGCGACCGAAGTGGAAGGGGCCGCCATCTATCTCAGCACTCACCGGCAGAACCGAGCACCGGCTCGCCAGTTCCCGGGAATCGGTGATCAGGATGATCTCCTTGAATGATCCGGTGGTGACTGCTTTCTCAATGGTGTCCACCGCAATGGCGTATTGTGCGCCGGTCACCATCTCCTCCACCGGGCTGGCGTGACTGCCGCCGACGAAGATCATTAAGGAAACGTCACTGGACACTTCTACCAACAACTTGGGTATTGAGCCTCTGCCCAATACCCAAGTTCCTCACTAGTAAAGGACGCCCATCTTGCTTCAAGGCAGCTCCGGCTGCAAAAGGCCATAGTTTCCATCCTGCCGCCGGTAGACCACGTTAATGCCTTCGGCGGCAGCGTTGAAGAAAATGTAGAAGTCGTGGCCTAACAACTCCATCTGCTCGATGGCTTCCTCGGCATACATGGGTTTCAGCTCAAAGCGCTTGGTGCGAACGATGCGGCTCTCTTCCTCCCCGACCTCAATCGCTTCCAGAACGTCAGCCATCGCCAGTTTACCCTTACCACCATACCGTCTGCCCTTGTAGCGGTCGATGCGGTTCTTCATCTTGTCCACCACAGCATCAACCGCGGCATATACGTCGCCCGACCTCTCCTCCCCTCTGAGGATACGGCCGTTGGCCAGGATTGTAACCTGTATCACCTGGCGCGCCTCGGCGCTCCTGGTTCTCTCGTTGGACAGCTCCACCAGCACCTCGGTGATGTTGTCAAGGTGCCGATCCAGTTTGCCTAACTTTTTCTCCACGTACTCGCGCACTCCATTCGCCACCTCGACATTCTTCCCCTTGATGACGATCTTCATGGCACGTTTCCCCCTTTTTGTATGTTCATCCACCCCGAGTCCGTGAACGATTCGTTCACCAAGACCGGGCTGGCTCAACTCGGTATCCATCGCCCTCCCGCTGCAGATAGCCCATGGGAATCCTGGTATCGTGACCAAAGATGAGCAGCGCGTGCTGCTCCAACGCCCAGCGCAGTAAAGACCGTTTGGTCTCCACCGTCTCCAGCGGCTCGGCGTCGAACGCAGGAATCCAGGCGATCCTTTCCATGTGGACGGTAAAAGGTGCCACATCCCCCAGGTAAATAGCCACCAGATCCTGCGATTTGACGATCACGCTTTGATGGGCATAGGTGTGGCCTCTGGTTACCTGGCACTCTACACTCGGTGCAACCCTGACGTTTCCGCTCTTTAGCTCCAGTTGCCCGCTTTCGCTCAGCGGCACCAGGTTGCTCGCCAGGTAGGTGGCCTGGGTGCGTTCATTGGGGTAGAGCGCATCGCTCCATTCGCGCCTTTGAATCCAATAGCGGGCCCGGGGAAAGGTGGGGACAGGCTTGCCGTCCACCAGCTTCGTGTTTCCACCGCAATGGTCGCTATGCAGGTGGGTGTTGATGACGATATCGATGTCGCCAACTCCCAGGCCTAGCTTTGCCAGGCCTGCCTCCAGGCCACCGTCGTCAGCCAGGGAAAAGAAGCCGCGCTCCTTTTCGGAGAGCTTCGTCCCCATGCCGGTATCCACCAGGATGCGCTGGCCCTCGCCCTGAATCAAGAGACAATTTGCCGCCATGGGGACGCGGTTAAGCTTATCCGCTGGCAGTTCTCTTTCCCAGAGGACTTTAGGCACCAGACCAAAGGCCGCCCCACCATCCATCATGAATGTCCCGGCGTTAACCAGGTACAGCTCCAGGTTACCGAAACGCACCTTGTTTCTCCGCTCGTGGAATCAGCTGGAGGCGACCCTGTCCTCCAGGCGCTCCCACTCCCGATCCACGTTTTCCTGAATGATCGCCATATCCTCCGCCGTCAGGTGTTTGAAACGGTCCTGCATCTTCAAATAGAGGCTCACCGGCAGGCCTTTGGGTCTAACGTTGATGGTGTATTTGACGCCGTTCTCCACTTCGTAGAGGGGGAAGATCCTGGTCTGCACCGCCATGCGAGCCACCTTGACACTCAAATCGGATGCTATCCTCCAGCCCGGCGGACAGGTAGCCAGGATGTGAATGAAACGCGACCCTTTCATCGCCCTGGCTTTTTGAAATTTTCGCACCAGGTCCTCCGGGTAGGCGATGTTGGCGGTGGCGGCGTACGGGATACGGTGAGCAGCCATGATGCCCACCATATCTTTTTTGGGCTGGTCCTTGGTATGGCCTATGGGCGTGGTGGAGGTCCACGCGCCGAAGGGCGTGGCCGAACTGCGTTGGATGCCGGTATTCATGTAAGCCTCGTTGTCATAGCAAACGTAGATGAAGTTCTCGTTGCGCTCCACCGCCCCGGACAGGGCCTGCAAGCCGATGTCGAAGGTCCCCCCGTCGCCGGCCCAGGTCACCACCGTGGTCTCCCTATCCGACTTCATGTCCAGGGCCGCTCGCACCCCCGCTGCAGTCGAGCCCCCGGTTTCAAAGGCGGTATGGTAGACAGGCACGCTCAGCGCCGAGTAGGGGAAGGGCCCGGCGATGATGGACCAGCAACTCGCCGGCAATACCAGGATGGTCCGGGGGCCCAGGGCCTTTAAGGCCAGGCGCATGGCTAGCCCAGCCCCGCAACCCGGACAAGCCACGTCTCCGGAATACATGTACTCGTCTTCTGGAATCTGATAGCTCATACCTTTACCCATATCCAGTCCGCCTCGGCCGGTGGCACGTTACGGCACGCAGTCAATTCAGCTATGTCCAGGATGGTCTGAGGCGTCACGTCCCGGCCGCCCAGCCCGGCGATGTAGCCGTAAACCTGAGGCCGCTTTGGGAGGTTGTAGAGGGCGGACTTCAATTCCTGGCAAAATATCCCACCGTGGCCGAAGGAGATGTTCCGGTCAATGACGGCTACCTTCTTGAATCCGCCGAGCAGTTCTCCGACTTCCTCACCCGGGAAAGGCCGGAACATACGGATCTTCAGGAGCCCCACCTTTTCGCCCTGCTCCCGCAACCGGTCCACCGCTACGCGGGAGGTGCTGGCAATAGTACCGGAGACCACCAGCGCCAGCTCCGCTCCCTCCAGACGATAGCCCTCTACCAGGCCATAGCTCCGGCCAAAGATGGCCTTAAACTGGGCGTCGGCCTCCCTGGCCGCCTCCTTGCCCTGGAGCTGTGCCTGGTGCATCTTATGGCGCATCTCCATGTAGTGCTCGGGATTCACCAGGCCACCGAAGGAGTGCGGGTCGTCGGGATCAAGGATGAGGTCACGTCGGGCCAGCGGCAGGTACCTGTCCACCAGCGCCTGGTCGGGGATGTCCACGGGTTCCGAGGTGTGAGATAGTAGGAAGCCGTCCAGATTGATCATCACTGGCAGCATGACCTGTTCGGCAATGCGGTAGCCCTGGAGCACCGTGTCCAGGACCTCCTGGTTGCTCTCGCAGTAGAATTGCAGCCAGCCCGTATCCCTTTGAGACAAGCTGTCGTTCTGATCGGCCCAGATGGACCAGCCTGGCCCTAGAGCCCGGTTGACGTTGGCCATAACAATCGGTAACCGCGAGGCCGCCGCCCAGTGGATCATCTCGTGCATCAAGGCCAGGCCCTGGGATGAGGTGGCGGTGAAGGCCCGGGCACCGGTGGCAGCCGCCCCGATGGTACTGGCCATGGCCGAGTGCTCGGACTCCACCGGAATGAAGCGGGCATTGAGCTCTCCTGAGGCACACATCTCCGCCAGCTTTTCCACAATCTGGGTTTGCGGCGTAATGGGATAAGCCGCGATAACCTGCACCCGGGCTAGCTGCGCTCCATAGGAGACAGCGTAGTTGCCGATGATCACTTTTTCCATTTCATCTCCTCCTCCATGGAGATGGCACTCCGGGGGCACTCCTCCACGCACACGCCACAGCCCTTACAGTAATCGTAGTTGATGAGGTAATCACGGTGGTCTAACTTGGCAATAGCTACGTCCGGACAGAACAGCCAGCAGGTATCGCAGTGGTTGCACACGCCACAGCTAAAACAACGCTGGGCTTCGGTCAGCGTCGCCGCCTCTGTGTAGCCCAGATTCACTTCAACGAACCCCCCGAGCCTCTCCGTGATCTGGCGACGCGGCATCGCCTGCCGGGCAGCGGGCTCGAAGTAATCCAGGTTGATCTCCTCGTAGGCCACCACCTGTGGCTCAAAGGCTTCCTCCATTCTCTCGCCGCTCAGATAACCGTGGATGGCCAAAGCCGCTTTCTTGCCCGAGCCGATAGCAGCGGTGACCGTGCCGGCGCCGGTAGCCACATCACCTCCGGAGAACGTCCCTGGTCTGGTGGTGACCCCGCGTTCGTCAACCTGAATGCCACCTCTGTCAGCAGCGATGCCCGAGGGAAGGAAAGATAGGTCTACCTCCTGGCCGATGGCTCCGATGATCGTATCCACATCCAACCCGAACTCCGTTCCATCCACCGGGATGGGTCGACGGCGGCCGCTCTTGTCAGGCTCGCCCAGCCGCATTGTCCGGCATTCCAGACCGCCCACGGCGGCGTTCTGGACTATCACTCGCTTCGTTGCGCTCAGGAAGAGGAACCGGATCCCCTCCTCCTCGGCCTCCTGGATCGCCTCCGGGATGGCCGGCATCTCCTCCCGAGACCGGCGATACACCACCGTCACCTCGGCTCCCCGGCGCACTGCGGATCTGGCCGCGTCCATAGCGGTGTTGCCCCCACCGATCACCGCCACTCGCCGGCCCATCTCCACCGACCTTCCCAGGTTCAGGTCGCGCAACAGGTCCAGGCCGTAGATGACGCCCCTGGCTTCCTGGCCGGGAATGTCGAGTCTGGTGCTTTGGTGCTGCCCAGT
>JACQYG010000073.1 GCA_016208345.1 Chloroflexota bacterium | reverse complement strand
TGAGCCACGTCCAGGCCGGCGCGGACATCGTAGCGCCCAGCGACATGATGGATGGGCGGGTGGCCGCGATCCGCCAGGCACTGGACAAAGAGGGCTTCACAGACACGCCCATCCTGGCCTACTCCGCCAAGTACGCCAGCAGCTTCTACCGCTCCTTCCGCGAGGCAGCCGAGTCGACGCCACGGTTTGGCGACCGACGGGCCTATCAGATGGACTCGCCCAACGCGCGGGAGGCCCTGCGCGAGATCGAGTTGGACGTGCAGGAGGGGGCGGACGCGATCATGGTCAAGCCGGCCATGGCCTACCTGGATATCATCGCCAGGGCCAGAAGCCGTTTTGACCTGCCGATTGCCGCCTATAACGTTTCTGGCGAGTATAGTATGGTCAAGGCCGCCGCCGCTAATGGTTGGATCGACGGGCAGTGCATCACCCTGGAGGTTCTCACGGCCGTCAAGCGTGCCGGCGCCGACCTGATCATCACCTATCACGCCAAAGAGGCCGCCCCATGGCTACTCTGACCCAGGGTGATGGATGAAGGACGTGTTACAAACCTGGCTGGCGCAAGGCGATTAAGCCGCCGTCTCTCGCTTGGCTGCCGGCAATGAGCATGTCTCAAGCCATCTCCTCTCCTTGACCTACGTCGCCGACGTTCTGCTGGGCTGGCGTGCTGTGGAGGCGCTGGGCCTGGCTCCGGCGCAAGTAGCCGAAACCGACGCCGAATTCGTACGCAATATGCTGCGTCGCCTGGCGTGGTCGCTCAACGACGAGTTGGGCAGCATCGGTTGGCGCTCGCCCCAGGCAATGGGGGTAATCATCGCCGAGCGCCCGCGCCAGTTTGCGGAATTCGTGCCGCTGGTCGTCTCGCTGTTTGCCCCAGAGAAGAGGCATTTTACCCCTAGCGTGCTCTGGGCCGTTGGCCATCAGCCAAATCGTTGCTATTGTCCGCACCTTTTTGTTGTTTATGGCCTGATCTGGCTGGTGCTCTTTGGCTGCACCTGGAACATCGTCCGAGGACTGGTGGGCCTACGGGACGAAATCGTGGCCCTCAAGCACGCACAAGAGTAATCTGCTGCCTGGCGGGGCCTTTAGCCGTCGTCCACCCAGAAGCTGATCATACACCCAACACATTAGCGGCAGCGTGACGATAGGTGATAAGGAAGTTTCACCAAAAATTAAACTGCCGCTAATCTGCCTTTAACCTGGATGGTGTATACTGCTCTTAAACAGGGCGGATACCCACTACTGTATCTGGAACATGGGGTACGTAACATGAATCTGGCCCGCCGCAATCTGTTCCAAGACAAGACCCGCCTTGCCCCGAGCGTGGGCGGGGTGGCGCTGGCCGTGCTGCTCATCCTGCTCTTGAACGGCTTCCTCAGTGGGATGTACCAACAATTCTCGGCCTACCTCGACCACGCTCCCGGCTCGGTTGTGGTGGCCCAGGAGGGGGTGAGGAATCTCCTGGGCGCCACTTCACTTCTCCCCACTGGCACCGCCGATTCCGTCCGCAAGGTGAAAGGGGTCTCAGAGATAGTGCCTATCCTCTCCCAGTTCATCATCCTTGACCTGCATGGGAAGAAACAACCGGCCTACCTGGTGGGGTATGACCCGGCGATCGGAGGCGGCCCGTGGCGCCTTGCCGAAGGGCGTGAACCTAAGGCAGACGACGAGGTGGTCTTCGACAGTGTGCTGGCCCGGCGGCATGACGTGGTGCTCGGCGACAAATTCGACATCATGGGACAGGGGTTCACTGTGGTTGGGCTCTCGGCAGGAACGACCTCGTGGATGACGAGTTTCTTCTTCATCCGCAAAACCGCCGCCGAATCCCTCCTGCGTGCGCCGGGTGCGACGAGTTTTCTATTGGTATCTCCGTCCGTCGGGATTGCGCTGGAAGAGTTGCGCAATCGCCTGGACGATTTGCCGGGCACCGAGGCCTTGCTCAAGCACGAAATGATCACCAACGACCAAAAGCTCTTCGCCCGTTACTCCAGCGCGCCGATCCGGTTAATGGTTGGGATTGCCTTTCTCGTGGGGACGCTGGTGGTGGGATTGGTGATCTACACGGCCACCGTGGAACGGCAGCGCGAGTATGGCGTGCTCAAGGCCATTGGCGCCAGGAACGGGGTGCTCTATCGAGTGGTAACGACCCAGGCACTCATCGTCACAAGCATAGGATCCATAGCTGGGGTGGAGCTTGCCCTCAGCGCGGCCCAACTGATCATGACGCTGCGCCCGCAGTTCCTGGTGACGTTTGAGCCCACGGCGGTCGCCTGGGCCCTCATTGTCGGATTGGCCATGGCATTGCTGGCGGCGTTCTTCCCGGCTCGTGTCATCGCCGGGCTTGCTCCGGCAGATGTCTTCCGGAGGTAGGGCAACATGCTGCGCTTAGCCTATCGCAATCTTTTTCAAAACAAAGTCCGGCTCGTGATTTCGGCGGGCGGGGTGGCCCTGGCGCTACTATTAATCCTTTCACTGGACGCGATCTTTGTAGGAGTAGAACGGCAGGTCACGGCCTATATTGATCACTCCGGCGCGGATATCTTCGTCTCGCAATCGGGGGTGCGGAACATGCACATGGCCTCCTCCTCGCTCCCTGCATCCGTAGTGGACGAGGTGAAAGTTGTGCCGGGGGTCGAATCGGTCACGCCCATCCTGTATCTGACGAACATGATCGTCGTGGGCCAGGATCGCAACCTGGCTTACGTAATTGGTCTGCCGCCGGAAGCCGTGGTGGGAGGGCCGTGGCGCGTCGCTAGGGGGGTCTCGATCCCGGCGGCCGGGGAGGCGGTCATTGATCGCGGGGTAGCGGAAAAGTCAGGCATGGAGATAGGGGACAAGGTCAAAATCCTGGGACAGGAATTCAAAATCGCCAGCCTGTCTGAGGGCACCGCCAGCCTAGTCAACTCGGTGGCATTCATCTCGATGGAGGACTTTGCACGGATGCGCGGGAACGCTCAGGCGGTGAGTTTCTTACTGGCGAGGGTCAGGCCGGGTGAATCGCCAGAGACAATCGCAGTACGGATTGAAGCAAAGGTTGACGGAGTGACCGCTCAGTCGCGGCTGGCATTTGGCGAACAGGAGCGCAAGGTTATCAAAGACATGAGCACCGACGTGGTGGCCATCATGAACCTGGTGGGCTTTCTCATCGGGCTGGCGGTGATAGCTCTCACCGTGTACACCGCCACATTCGCCCGGCGGGCAGAGTATGGGGTACTCAAAGCCCTCGGCGCACGCAATGGGCGTCTATACCGCGTAGTCCTGGCGCAAGCGCTTTACAGCGCTGCTCTGGGGTTCGCCCTGGGGTTGGCCTTCACACTGCTGCTGTCGGTGATCGTGCCCAGGCTGGGACTCAACCTGGCTCTGCAAGTCAGCGGCGCTTCGCTGCTCAAAGTTGGCAGCCTGTCGCTCGTCATCGCCGGACTCTCGGCGATTCTGCCGATCAAACAAATCGCCGGGCTTGACCCGGCCGTGGTATTCCAGAGAGGAGTGAAATGACCAGCCCAACATTGCAAATCACGCGCGTGACTAAACACTATGGCTCCGGCGCTACGGAGGTGACAGCCGTCTGTGACGTTTCGCTCACTGTTGAGCCGGGCGAGATCGTGCTGATCATGGGGCCATCAGGCTCCGGGAAGACCACTCTCCTCTCGATGATGGGTGCGCTGCTCAAGCCGACTGAGGGAACGATTCAACTCAATGGAGAAATCATCAGCGCGTTGGCGGAAAACCGCCTGCCCGACATTCGCCTGCGCCAGTTCGGATTCATCTTCCAGGATTTCAATCTGCTCTCGGCGCTCACGGTGCTGGAGAACGTGGCCATCGTCGCAGAGCTGGCCGGCATGAAACACGGTGCAGCGCAACAGAAGGCGGCGGCTCTGCTCACCGACCTGGGACTGGGTGAGCGACTGAACTTTCTGCCAGAAAAATTGTCCGGCGGCGAAAAGCAGCGCGTAGCGATTGCTCGCGCCCTGGCGAACGATTCTGCCCTCATCCTCGCCGACGAGCCGACAGCCAACCTGGACTCCAAGATCGGTCACGAGATCATGCGGCTGCTGCGGCAGATCGCCAAAGAGCAGGGCCGGAGCGTGGTGATCGTTAGCCACGACCAGCGGATTAAAGACATCGCCGACCGGGTGCTTTGGCTGGAAGATGGACAGTTCAAGGAGATGGTGACGATGGCGACCGATCCAGTATGCGGCATGGCGGTGGAGCGAGAGAGGGCGGCGGCGACGCTGGAGATCGGCGGGCAGACGTTCTACTTTTGCTCGAAGGGATGCCGGGGTGAGTTCGCGAGCCAGCCAGAAGCGTTCCTGGGGGTCAAAAACTTATGATCGCTACCAACCTTTCTGAGCACGAACGGCAGCCGCTTGTTTTCGGGCTATGCTAGAGCTGGCCACCGGCAGGACATGACCATTTTCGGGGGTTCGTATGCGCGGTACCATTCTGATCGTAGAAGACAACCAGCTACTCCGGGATTCGCTGACCTATAATCTGCGGAAACAAGGCTACACCGTGCTCTCCGCTGCCAGCGGCGAGGAGGGCCTGGAGAAAGCCCGCCGCGAGAAGCCAGAGTTGATGATCATTGACATCGGCCTGCCCGGCGTGGATGGCCTGGAGGTTTGCCGGATGGTCCAGGCTCAGTCCAAGACGCCGGTGATCTTCCTGACGGCCAGGGGCGAGGAGACCGATAGGATCGTGGGGCTGGAGATCGGTGCCGACGACTACGTCACCAAGCCCTTCAGCATGGGAGAGCTATTGGCGCGAGTGCGGGCGGTGTTGCGGCGGACCAGGGCCCTGGCCGCCGGTCTGCCCACGGCGGAGGTGATCCGGGCCCGAGACATCACCATCGACCAATCCACCCATCAGGTGGCCATTGGTGATAGGCAGGTGGCGCTGCCACCCAAGGGATACGAGCTTTTGCGACTCCTGGCGGCCAACGCCGGTCGCGTGGTGGACCGCCAGGCCATTCTGGATGCTGTCTGGGGCGAGGATTTCTTCGGCGACCCGAAGACGCTGGACGTGCATATCCATTGGCTGCGCCAGAAGATCGAACCAGATCCCCACGAGCCGCAATACATCCTCACTGTCCGCGGCGTCGGTTATAGATTTCCTCCCCAATAGAAGATGATGGCTAAACGGCTGCGCTGGAAATTTATCCTCAGCCACCTCATTCCCATATCCCTGGCCCTCTCCACCCTGGGCTTTTACCTAGTGTATGCTCTGGAGGAATTCTACCTCAGGCACTTACAGGACGACCTGGCCTCCGAGGGAATCGTGATCGCCGATCGGGTGCGAGACGACCTGGCAGCAGGCCGCACCAGCATCGTCCTTCAGGGCCCCCATGTCAGCCCTGACACCCCGATGATGCCCCAGGCCCGGATACTGGTTCTGGACCGCACGGGGACACTTGTGGCCTCCTCCCGGGAGGAGGACAAGGAGCGCATCGGCCAGCCGGATAACGAACCTGGAGTGGCCGAGGCCCTGCAGGGCGGGGCCACCCGGGGAAGGCAGGAAAGCAGCGTCCTCAAGGCCGACTCTTTCTACGTGACCCTGCCGGTTCGCCATCAAGGGGAGATGGTGGGCGTCATCAGGCTGTCCCACACCCTGGTGGAGGTGGAGACCGCAGTGCGCCAGCTAAGGCTGACCATCGCCTCCAGCGTGCTAGTGGCCGGCGTCCTGGCGGTCATCATTGCCTGGCACCTGGCCGGCAATATCAGCCGTCCCATGGAGACCTTGATCTCCGCCGCCCACGCGGTGGCCCAGGGAGACTTCTCCCAGCAGGTGAAGGTGAAGACCGGCGATGAGATGGAACAGCTTGGTGACAGCTTTAACCAGATGGCCCGGCGCCTGGACGAGTTGGAGATGGGCCGGCGTAGCTTCCTGGCCGACTTATCTCACGAACTGCGGAGTCCCGTGGGGGCCATGCGGGCTGGCGTGGAAACCCTCCGACGCGGGGCCAAAGACGACCCGCGGATGCTGAAGCGGCTCCTGCAGGGCATCGATGAGGAATTGGCCAGGCTGGGGAGGCTCACCGGTGATCTGGTGCAGCTCTCCCGGCTGGAGGTCGGGCCGCCTGAGCTTCACCTGTCCGCTGTGTCGGTGGAAGAGGTGGTCGCCCGAGCCATATCCAGATATCAGGCTGAGGCTCAGGGGCGCAGCATCAGCCTCACCGCCCAGGTGCCCCGGCGTATCCCTCTGGTACGGGCAGACGCCGATCGGCTGATGCAGATCCTGGCCAACCTTATGGACAACGCTTTGAAATTCACCCCTGCCGGCGGGCAGGTTGTCGTCACTGTGGAAGAGGCCGGCCATGATGTGTGCATAGCGGTGGCGGACACCGGCGTGGGCATTGCTGCCCAGGACCTGCCCCGGGTCTTCCAGAGATTTTACCAGGGAGCGGGCCGGAGGTTCCGGGAACGGCCGGGGTGGGGTTGGGGCTGGCCATCGTCCGGGAGCTGGTGCACGCCCAGGGCGGGGAGATCTGGGCGGAGAGCCAGGAGGGGCAGGGCGCCACCTTTACCTTCCGCCTGCCGAAGGCATGAGGAGGTCAACCATTGGGCACGTCAAACTTTAACCAGATCTTAACTCCCTCTTAATGCCCTTTTAAATACAAGCGCCCGTGATTGTGATAGGCTGCACCCGTTCGTAGTCACAGTTGTCTCTGGGATATAAGGAGGCGGGAGATGGACCATTCCAGTCACTCCATGAACAATAGACACCTGCTGATCATGCTCATCTGCTGCCTGGTTCCTCTGGTGGCCTTCGCCGCCATTACCGTTCTGGGAGTGCCCTTGACCTCCCTGGGCTATGTGATCCTGATCCTGCTCTGTCCGCTGGGCCATTTGCTCTTGATGCGCTTCGTGGCCGACCCTCAGGACAAGGCCGCGACCGGGAGCAACTCCGACGGCCGGGGCGGAACGGCCGAGGGCGGACAGGGCGGGCCAACGAAATGCCACTGAGGGATAGATCGTCTTTGAGAATCGGGCAAGGGGTAAGCAGCAACGTGGTTGCCACCCACCTGGGGGTCTTCCTGGTCTCCTGGAGCGTGATGGCGCTGGAGTTGTCGCTGACCAGGATCCTTTCGGTCTTCCTGGCCTATCAGTATGTCTTCCTGGTGCTCTCGGTGGCCATTCTGGGACTGGGCCTGGGGAGCCTGCTGGTGTACCGAAAACGCCTGGTCCCCCTCTCCTCATCCTCTTCGCTGAGAACCGTCGCCGTCTTTTCCGGGGCCGGGGCCTTTGTGTCCCTGGCCGCTTTGGTCCTCTTGGTCCGCCTGGCCTGGTTCGATTCGCTCCTCATCTACCTGGCCCTGGCTACGGTGGTCTTCCTCCCCTCAGGTATGGCCCTGGGGCTTGTCTTCACCCGATTCGTGAAGCAGAGCAGTTCCCTGTACTGGAGCGATCTCTTTGGCGCCGGCAGCGGCGTGCTCCTGGCGTTGCCCCTTCTGGGCCTCTTGGGCGGCATCGGGACGGCCGTGCTGGGAATAGTTACCCTGAGCCTGGCTGGCGTGGCCTTTTCCTTTCCCACATCCCCACGGCAGCTCGCCGCGAACCTGGCCGGGGTGGCGGTCCTGGGCTGGGCCCTGGTCCTCACCGCCACCGGCCAGGGCCTGGACCTGGAGTTCAGGGGCATCAGACTGGCGGACAAGCCCATGACCCTGGAACTGAACGATCCCAAGCGCCAGGCCTCCATCGTCTACTCCGTCTGGGACGCCTTTGCCCGGACCGACGTGGTGGAGTTGCCCTCCATACCCGACGAGAAGATCGTGTACATTGACGGTGGCTCCGGTTCAGTGATGTATCGCTACCCGGAAGGCCCGGTGGCAGCGCTGAAACGGGACATCGGCTTCTTCCCCTTCACCCTGAAAGAGCCGGGCAAGACCCTGATCATCGGCCCCGGCGGCGGGAAGGACGTGCTCCTGGCCCTCCTGGACGGCAGCAGGGATATCACTGCCGTGGAGCTCAACCAGGGCACGGTGAGGGCAGTGCGGCGCTTCGCCGACTTCAACGGTGGCGTCTACGACCTGCCCGGCGTGAAAACCGTGGTTGGTGAGGGCCGCAACTACCTGCGGCGCAGCCCGGAGCGTTTCGACACCATCTATCTATCCTTGACCGTGGCCCAGGCCGCCGAGATGAACGGCCTGGCCCTCTCGGAGAACTACCTGTACACTGTGGAAGCGTTCCAGGACTACCTGGACCACCTGACGCCTCAGGGCCAGGTGATCTTCAAGCTCCACGACGAAAGAGACCTGACCCGGGCCTTCGTCACCGCGGTGGCGGCCATCTCACGAAAGGGGGAGAGCCCGGCTCAGGCCACCCGGCACCTGGCCATGTTCACCGATAAGAAACAGGCGGTGGCCATGGGGCACGGTGCCTCGCCCATGTACCCTCTCTTGATCCTGCGCCGTGAGCCCATTTCGCCGTTCAGGGCTGGTGAGATGAAGGAACGAGCCATCGCGGCGGGGCTCACGCCGCTCTTCGTCCCTCACGTGCAAACCACCGGGCCCTTCGTGTCCCTGGCGGAAGGCCAGCGGAGCCTGCTCGAGTTCATTCAGGGGTTGGCCCCGGCCAGGATGGCGCCCGTGTCCGACGATCAACCCTTCTTCTACTTCACCGCACCAGGGCTCCCTGGGGCCTTGTGGTCGCTCCTGTTCCTCCTGGGGCTTTTGGTGGCCTGGGGCTACCACTCCCTGAGCCGGGGCTCTGGCGCCGAGCCCTCGATCAAGGCGAAACTGGTGCCCTACTTCTCACTCCTGGGAGTGGGCTTCATGCTGGTGGAGATCAGCCTGATCCAGCGCCTGACCCTGTTCATCGGCCATCCAACCAGTGCCATGGGCGCCGTCATCTTCCTCTTGCTGGGCTCGGGCGGGCTGGGGAGCCTCTTGTCTGGGAGGGTTTCTTCGGGGGGCTTGCCGCGGCTGGCGGCCCTGGCCTCCCTGGGGGCAGGCCTATTGACCATCGCGGTGGCCCTGCTCGTGCCGCGGCTGACAGCCCTGGCCCTGGCCTGGCACTTGGCCCTGCGCCTGGGCCTGGTGGGACTCCTTATATTCCCACTGGGACTCCTTTTGGGTATCCCATTTCCATCGGGCCTGAGGATGGCCAAGGACATGGCCGGGCCGGGCACTGCAGCCCTGATGTGGGGGGTCAACGGCATCATGACCGTGGCCGGCAGCGCCCTGGGGATAGCCGTGGCGATCTTGTGGGGGTTCAATTGGAGTCAGTTGTTGGGTGGGGCGGCCTATCTGGGTGTGGCAGCCCTGGTGGCCTGGGGATGGTTGAGACATAAATCGCCTGAGCTGGGGACGGCCCTCCGGCCGGCGTACGCGGTGGAAGTGGCCAGAAGCCCAAGAGGAGGCAGGTGAGAGATGTCGCACACCGCTGAGGCCAAGGTGACGGGCCGGAAGAGAGAGATGGTGATCTTTCTGGACCGGGCTGTGCTAGCCTTCGCCCGGCACTGGCTGGCCCTCTTCAACCTCTTTATGGGGATGCTCGTAGGTCTGTCGCTGGTCGCGCCCATCCTGATGGGCACCGGTTGGACCTTTCCGGCCCAGGCTCTCTATCTGGCCTATCGGCTCATCTGCCACCAGGTCTGGTCGCGGCACTACCTGCTCTTCGGCTATCCCACCGCCCTGGACCATCGCAGCCTGGCCATCTATGGCTTCATCCTGGTGGCTGGCCTGGCCTTCGACCTGGTGCGGGCTCGACTGCGCCCCCTTCCCTGGCTGGCCTATCTCCTCTTCATCGCGCCCATGGCCCTTGACGGCTTCACCCAGCTCTTCGGCTGGCGGGAGAGCACCTGGTGGCTGCGCACCATCACCGGGACCCTCTTCGGCGTGGGCACGGTCTGGCTGGCATATCCCTATGTAGAAGCGGGCCTGGGTGAGGCGCGGAGGGACTTGGAGCGGGTCCTGAACGGCATTAGCTAGCGTTTAAGAGGAGCAGGAGATGGCCCGAGTATCATAACAGATATCGATCCGGTTATATTCCGAG
>JACQYG010000072.1 GCA_016208345.1 Chloroflexota bacterium | reverse complement strand
GCATCCCCCTGGGAGCCCGGATCTTGATGGTGGCCGATGCCTACGAGGCCATGACCTCTGACCGGCCCTATCGGGCTAAGATGGAACCCCAGGAGGCCATCGCTGAGATCAAGCGTTACGTGGACACCCAATTTGACCCCAAGGTGGTAGAGGCACTGATATCGTTCCTCAGTGGCAGTGGGCCTCCCGACGAGCACCCCACCGGAACGGCCTCCAAGTTCGTCGGCACCCCACCACGTATCAGCTAGCCAGAAGCACCAGAGCCTGACCCCTCTCGGCCGTACACCTGGAAGGTGGACGCGGCTTATACACCTTCCAGGTGTACGGCCGTTTTGAGCAGAGGGGCTTCGGTCTCCAGCGGTGGATTTGAGGGACGGTTGCGGGGCGGAAGACCAGCTCTACTTGCGTAACGGTGGCCGGTTTTTTACCAGTAAGGAACCCGGAGGCGGGCTGAGGCACTATGCAGCGGGAGCAAGGCGCTGGGCCGGGATACCGCTGGGAGCCAGGGCTTTTTCTTCCTCCCGGAACTGCATCTGGTAGATCTCGTAGTAGCGCCCTCTGGCCTCCAGGAGCGACTGGTGAGTGCCCCGCTCCACGATCTGTCCCTCCTCCACCACTAATACCTGGTCGGCGTTGCGGATGGTGGAGAGCCGGTGGGCGATGACGAAGGAAGTCCTCCCCTGGAGCAGCCGCTCCAGGGCTGACTGGATCAGCGCCTCGGTGCGGGTATCCACGCTGGAGGTGGCCTCGTCCAGGATCAGGAGCCGCGGCTGGGCCAAAATAGCCCTGGCGAAAGAGATGAGCTGCCGCTGCCCCAGCGAGAAATTGACCCCCCGCTCCATCACCTGGGCCTGGTAGCCCTGGGGCAACTGGCTGATGAACCCGTGAGCGTTCACCAGCTTGGCCGCCTGGACCACCTCCTCCTCGGTGGCCTCTAGCCGGCCGTAACGGATATTATCGGCGATGGTGCCGGAGAACAAGAAGCTGTCCTGGGGCACGATGCCCATCTGGCTCCGCAGGGACGCCAGGGAGACCTCTCGCACGTCGTGGCCGTCCACCAACACCTGGCCTTCGGTCACGTCGTAGAAGCGGCCGATGAGGTTGGCGATGGAGGTCTTTCCCGCTCCGGTCGGGCCCACTAGGGCCACCGTCTGCCCCGCTTCGGCCACCAGGTTAATGCCCCGGAGCACCGGCTCACCCTCCCGGTAGGCCAGCCCCACGTTCCGGAACTCCACCCGGCCCCGGATGGGAGGTAACGACACGGCTCGAGCCGGCTCCACGATGGCCGGCGCCGTGTCCAGGAGCTGGAAGATGCGTTCCCCGGCGGCCGAGGCGGACTGGAGGGTGGTGTATAGCTGCGCCAGGTCCCGGATGGGCTGGAAGAAGCGGGTCACGTAACCCAGGAAGGCCACGATAACCCCTAAGGTGAGCTGGTCCCTCAGCACCAAAAGACCACCCGCCCCCACCACAATGGCCGTGGCCGCGGTGCCCAGGACGTCCACGGTGGGCGAGAAGGCCGAGGCCACCGCCGCGGCACCGATGTTGGCGTCGCGGTTCTCCCGGTTAATCTCGTCGAAGCGCTCCTGGTTGGCCCTCTCCCGGGCAAAGGACTGGACGATGCGCACCTGGGAGATGTTCTCCTGCAGATCAGCCGACACCGCCCCGATCTTCTCTCGGGTCTGGCGATAGGCCTTACGCGCCCGCCAGGCGAAGACAACGGTCGAAACGGCCATGAGTGGCATCACCAAGAAACTCAAGAGTGCCAGCCGCCAGTTCAACGCCAGCATGATCGCCACGATGCCCACCAGTTGCAGGATGTCAGTGAAGATCATGGTGAGCCCGTTGGTCAGGAGCTGGTTGATCACGTCCACATCGTTGGTCATCCGGGACATGAGGTCCCCGGCCTCCTGCTGGTCGAAGAAACTCAACGATAGCCTCTGGAGATGGTCGAAGATCTGGCGGCGCAGGTGGGCCAGGGTGCTCTGCCCCACCCAGGTGACGAGGTAGATCTGCCCCGAGGTGGCCAGGTTTCCAACCACCTGGGTCAAGAGGGTGACCGCCACCACCAGGTTCAGCCCGGCCTGGTCCCCCCTGGCGATATAGGTATCTACGGCCACCTTGAGCAGATAGGGCCCGGCCAGGGTCATGGCGGAGGCGACGAGCATGAGCCCGATGGCTGCCGCCACCTGGCCAAGGTGTGGCCCCATGTAAGTTAAGAGGCGCAGGGCAACCCGGGGGCTGATAGCCTCTTTAGCCTCCACGCCGAAGGAACCTATCCCCCAATGCCCCCTACCCCCGAGCATCATCGAACTCGCCCCCTTTCTGAGGCACCGGCAACCGTGGTTGCGGCGAAGGCCTCCTCCGGGCTACCTGGGAGGCCCGCCTGGCGGAGCTCTCGGTTGTAGATCTCGGCGTAGATGGGGCTTTCCTCCAGCAGTTGCCGATGGGTGCCACGGGCGGCGATCCGGCCGTTCTCCAGCACCAGGATCAAATCGGCTTGCCTGACGGTAGAGAGCCTCTGGGCAATGACGAAGCTGGTGCGGCCCTGCATCAGGCTCTCCAGGGCCTCCTGGATCAGATGCTCCGTCTCGAAGTCCACGCTGGAGGTGGAGTCGTCCAGGATCAGGATGCGCGGGTTCAAGAGCAACGCCCGGGCGATGGCGATGCGCTGCTTCTGGCCGCCAGAAAGGGTCACCCCCCGCTCGCCCACCTGGGTGTCATAGCCTTGGGGGAAAGAGGTGATGAAGTCGTGGGCCCGGGCCGTCCGGGCCGCAGCCACGATGTCCTCCATGGTAGCCTGTGGCGATCCGTAGGCGATGTTATCCCGTATAGTACCGGAGAACAGGGTAGTCTCCTGCAGCACGATGCCGATCTGGCGACGCAGGGACTCCACGGTGACCCGGCGCACGTCGTGGCCGTCTATGGTCACGCTCCCCTCGGTCGCGTCGTAGAAGCGAGGGATCAGGTTGATGATGGTGCTCTTGCCTGAGCCGGTGGCCCCCAGGAGGGCGATGATCTGGCCGGGCCGGGCCTCGAAATTGATGTCCTCCAGAACATACTCGCCGCCGAAGTACCGGAAGGAAACGTCCTGGAAACTCACCCGGCCCCGGATGAGTGGCAAAGGCACGGCCCCGGGGGCATCGGCGATCTCTGACCGGACATCCAATACCTCAAAGACCCGCTGGGCCGAGGCCGAGGCCCGGGCCAGCATGGAGACCAGGAAGCCCAGCATGCGCATGGGCATCAAGAGCATCAAGAGATAGGTGTTGAAGGCCACCAGCCCGCCCAGGCTCAGTTGTCCGGCGATGACCAGGCCGCCGCCGTACCAGAGGATGGCCAGGGTGCCCAGGCTGGAGACGATGCCGATGACCGGTATGTTGGTGGCGAAGACCCGGGCTACCTGCAGGTTCTGGCTCAAGAGGTTCACGTTCTGGGCCTGGAAGCGTTTGTCCTCGTAAGGCTCCCGGGCAAAGGCCTTCACCACTCGGACGCCGGCCAGGTTCTCCTGCAGGAGCGTGTTCAGCGTGCCTAATTCTTGCTGCAACTGCATGAAGGCCGGACGGATGGTGCCGGAGAAGCGGACGGTGATGATCAGTAGGAACGGAAAGGTAGCCAGGCTTAGGGCCGCCAGCCTCCAGTTCATGGCGAAGAGGATCACCGTGGTTCCGGCCACCAGGGCCACCACGTTCAAGAGGCTCAAAAGCCCCATGCCCGCGAACAGGCGCACCACTTCCACGTCGCTGGTGGCACGGGTCATGAGTTGGCCGGTCTGGGCCCGGTCATGATAGCTGAACGAGAGGCTCTGGATCCTGGCGTAAAGAGCATTGCGCAGGTCGAAGGCCACCCCCTGCGATGCCACCTCGGAGAGGTAGCTTTGCAGGAAGGAGAAGATCGCCCGCAAGGCGGCCAGGACCACCATCCCCAGGGCACCCCACCCAATCAGGGCCCGGTCTACCCCTCCGATGCCCCGGTCGATGATGATGCGGATCAGGGTGGGCATGGCCAGGTTCGAGAGGGTCACCAGAAGAAGGCACAGGTAAGCCCCACCGGCGGCGGGCCAGTACTTGCGCAGATAGCCCAGGGCTCGCCAGAGGCTCCCCGGGCTCCCCTTGGCGGTCTCCCTGGCGGTCCCGCCGGCCATTGGGGTGAATGGACCGTGAAACATCGGTGTCCCTCAATGTAGTTAGGCTTGCTAACTATACCCAAAACCAGCTACTGTGTCAAGGGAGGCGAGGGGGAGAAGTGCGGGCGGCTTCTTCACTACTGGTAAAGATGCCGCCCCGGTTTATTGGGATTCAGCGCCGGTGATACGTCCTCAGGATGTCGGCGATGTGGTCGCGG
>JACQYG010000112.1:8556-10222 GCA_016208345.1 Chloroflexota bacterium | reverse complement strand
ATATCATCACCGTGGCTTACCTTATTGCAGGTAAGCTGGATTTCGGGTTACCAACTTGAAACAGCGAAGAACCGTCAAAAGTCTTAGGATGTTCCCTAACCGCTCTGAGCTACTCCCGGGTCGAACTGGAACTGGAAGCCGTAGGCAACACGGACCTGATCTTTCATCAATTCTATTACCCGGCCTGGAACGCCCGCATCGACGGCCAGGCCGCGCCGGTATTGCCGGCGGGTAAGCTCGGGTTGGCCGCGATTACGGTGCCGGCTGGGAGGCACAAGATCGATTTCGAGTATGAGGCCACTGCCTTCGTGAGACTGGGTGGTGGGCTTTCCGTTCTGGCTCTCCTGGCCTTCGTCGTCCGCTTGGCCAGGAGGAGCCCAAAGACGGTCATCTCGTTGGTCACGGCAGGGCTCGCCTTGGTGTTGGTCGTGGCCATGCACCGGCGAGGCTTCGAAGCGCCTTCTATATCGCCGAGAGACGCGAAACTGGGAGAAGAGGCGAGACTCGTCGGTCTTTCCCTGAACAATGCACGGCTGCGGCCAGGGGAAACGCTACGTGTCAAGCTGGTTTGGCTGGCCCTGAAACCCACAAGAGAGGATCTAAAGGTCTTTGTGCATCTATTGAGTATCCCGGCCGGTCGCCTGGTAGGCCAGCACGATGGTGACCCGGTTGCCGGCTACACGCCGACATCGCGGTGGTATCCTGGCGAAATAGTCCTTGACGAACATGACATAACGACGCCAAAGGACCTTTCTCCTGGGAAGTACCGCCTGATCGCCGGCCTCTACCGGTTTCCCACCTTGGACCGGCTGAAAGTCAGCGAAGGTTTAGATTCGTTTGGGGATGATGCGGTGGACCTGGGCCAGGTGGAGGTCATCGGCATAGGACCTTGAGGGTGCTTTTCTTGCAGCATAGACTTAGAGCCAACTGGCGGCCACTCCTCATAACCGGCGTGTTTTTGGTCCTGGCCGTCTCTTACAGCGTAGTCAACCCGCTGGGGGAAGCGCCCGACGAGGTGTCGCACTTCACGCACGTCGCGTTCATCGTAAAGAACGGCCGCCTGGCCATTGGGAAAGAGGTACCGGGGCCAAACCAACCGCCGCTCTATTACCTCCTCGGAGCGATTCTCACCTCCCGCCTTGAACCGGAGAAATTCCAGGTCAAGGCCAACTCTGACTTTTCATTTCAAGACGATGAGGGTGGGGTCAACCTGCTGATGCACACCAGGGCCGAGGCTTTCCCTTATAGCCATGGGGCCTTGGCCTGGCACGTGCTGCGCCTTTTCTCGGTGATCCTGGGCGCGGGCACGGTGTCGCTGATCTACGCCACCGGCAAAATGTTCTTCCGGAGGGAATCCCTGGCCCTGGGGGCCATGGCCTTCTGGGCCTTTAACCCGGGTTTCCTGTTCACCAGCAGCGCGGTGAGCAACGACAACCTGGTGGCCTTTCTTTCGACCCTGACCTTCTACCTGCTGCTCAGGGCTTTGCAGGCCCCTGGCCTTTCGATTGTCGAGCCTGTCCTCCTGGGCGTTTCGCTGGGACTGTCGGCTCTGGCCAAGGCCTCGGCCCTGGCGCTGGTCCCTCCAGTCCTAGGTGGTCTTCTCTGGGCCTCATTCCCCAAAGAGCGAGATCCGGTCCATGGTTTTCGGAAGTTCGCCTCTTATAGC
>JACQYG010000112.1:0-8543 GCA_016208345.1 Chloroflexota bacterium | reverse complement strand
TTCTACAAAGCGCGAAATACTGTCCATGGTCTCGGGAAGTTCGCCTCTTATAGCATTTTGGTCTTTGGGGCGTCCATTGTGGTAGCCGGATGGTGGTTTGCTCGAAACCAGGTGCTTTACGGAGACCCGTTGGGGTGGCGGCTTATGCTGCAGGCGTCCGACCTGCGCAAAGGCCCGCTGTCACTTGCCGACTATGCATGGCTCCTGCGAGGCCTCTTCCAAACCTTCTGGGGACGTTTCGGCGGTGCAGCTCACCTCCTTCTGCCGGGTCCCATGTATCTGGCGCTGGGCCTGGTGACGTTGGCGGCCTTAGTGGGCCTGCTTTCTGCGGCCTACCGGTGGGCCAGGGAGAAAAGTGTCCCTTACTGGGGCCCAGCTCTCGCCCTGATGGCGGTCTTCCTGGCGGCCATTTCGTTCTCTTTGGTGAAATGGACCGCCACGGTATTGGGCACCGATCAGGCCAGGCTGCTCTACCCCGCCGCCGCTCCCATGGCTCTCGTGTTTTACGCCGGCCTGGCCGCGGTCTTCAGGGTCCGGCAGAATTGGCTGAGACTGTTCACCGGAATTGGGATGGTCTCGTTGGCAGGCTACGGTGTCCTCTACGTTGGCTCCTCTTATCTGCCACCAACGCCTATAGCACCACAACAATTGCCTGCCAACGCACTAGGTCGGCCAGTAACTTTCGGCCAGATGTTTCAGCTCCGAGCCTACGAACTGCCAGCCGAGCCGATCCCTGCTGGCCAGTATGCTTTCATCACCACCTACTGGCAGGTGCTGCAAGACCCGGGGACTGATTATTGGATCACCATGGACTTTGTGGATCAAAGTGGACGAGAGGCTTTCAGCAAGCTGAGTTCGCTGGGGGGAGGACAAGAGACCACCGACTATTGGAAGGCCGCTGAGCTGCGACGGGCTCGTTACCGACTTACCATTCCACCGGGGGTTTCACCTGGCGTCTATACAATTAAGGCTCAAGTACATGTCTTCGACCGGAGTGTAGCCCTTTCAGTTAAGCAGGGAGGCGACGCTGCGGCGGACGCGCTGGAGTTAGGCAAAATCGCGGTTGCACGCAAAAACTGAGAAGACCTGCTGCCCACACTTTTGAAAGCTTTATGAGCATCCCCATGCCCAGGCAACGCACGCTCCTGGTTTTCATCCTGGCCCTGGCCCTCCTGCCCTTGGCCACCGGCAACCTCCAGCGCTTCAAGGCCGGCGAGCCCAAGCATGTGGAGAGCATCAACCCAAAGATGGGGGTTCATACTCGCCTGACCGATGAAGTGGAGGAGTGGAAGATCAAACGCACCATGGAGATGGTGCGGGAGATGGGAGCATCCTGGGTGGTGGAGTATTTCCCCTGGGCCTACATGGAACCCAGCAAGAACCAGTTTGGCTGGACCCACGCCGAGATGGTGAGCGAGTACGCGTATGCCGAGGGGCTGACGCTGATCGCCCGGATAGACTACGTGCCGGCCTGGGCCCGGCCCAAGGAAACCACCTCCAGTTACCTGGAGCCGGAGCGTTACGCCGATTTTGGCGATTTCGTGTATGCCTTCGTGCGTCATTTCAAGAACCGCATCAAGTACTACATCATCTGGAACGAGCCGAACCTGGCCATAGCATGGGGGTTTCGCCAGGTCGACCCGGTGGCCTATACCCAACTCTTGAAAACGGCGTATCTCCGCGCCAAGGAGGCCTCGCCGGAGGCGACGGTCCTGGCCGCAGGCCTGGCTCCCACCCTGGAAAGCCCGGGCAGCCCCAATGGCCTTAACGACCTCATCTACCTGCAACAGATGTATGACGCCGGCGCCCGGCCCTACTTTGATGGCATGGCGATCCATGCCTATGGCTGGAACGTGCCTCCTGACCATGAGGCCGCCCTGGATCGTCTCAACTTCGCCCGGGCGGAGTTGATCCACCAGGTGATGGAGCGCAACGGCGATGGGACCAAACCCTGTTTCATCACCGAGGGCGGTTGGAACGACCATCCTCGCTGGACGAAGGCGGTGCGTCCGGCCCAAAGGACTGAGTACACCGTACGGGCCTACCAAAAGGCCCTGGAGGAGTGGCCGTGGTGCCGGGCAGTGGCCCTTTGGGCCTTTCGATTTCCGAAGCCGACCCGCAGTTACAATGATTATTTTGCTTTCGTCAACGCCGATTTCACACCCAGGCCGGTCTACGTGGAGACCGCCAAATACGCCCGAGGCCAGCGATGAGGAATGCCTTAAAGGGGAGGTTCGGACATCCTAATCTGCCCAAGAGGCTGATCTTGAGTGCGGCGGCGGTCTTCGCACTGGTGCTGTTCGTAACACTTGTCCCTGCCCCTAAACGCATAGATCTCAGCCTGACCCTGGTCGAGGAAGCTGGGGTCTTAAGGGTGGCCCTGGATGCCTCGTATCCACCGTTCGAGATGGAGCAGGACGGCGCGTTCTCGGGCTTTGACGTGGACCTGGCCCGGCAGATCGCTGGCAGCATGGGGGTCAAGGTGGAGTTTGTGAACATGGGTTTTGACAGCCTCTACGATGCCCTGCTCACCAGGCGAGCGGACGCCGTCATCTCTGCCTTTCAGTATGCCCCCGAAATGACCAGGGACATGGCATTCTCCGCCTCTTACCTGACCGGAGGTCAGGTGACAGTGGTGGCCCGAGGCAACACAGCCATTCGCGACCCCTCGGACCTGAATGGAAAGAGGGTGGCGGTGGAGCGTGGCTCGGCGGCAGAGAGCGCGGCCAAGAAGCTGCTAGGGAAAGGAAGCGATGTGCGCCTTCAGGGATTCCCCACCGGCCAGGAGGCCCTGGACGCGGTGGCAGCCGGACAGGTGGATGTCACTATAGCTGACTTCGTGGAGGCGGGTCGGCAGACCCCTGGACCCGGAGCCCTACGTGATAGCCGTTCGGGTGCGTGATCAGGCACTGCTGAGGGCGATCGAAGCCGCACTAGGCCAGATGAGGCACGATGGGCGTCTGGACGAGCTCAGGCGACGCTGGTTCTAGGCCCCTGCCTTGATTTGCTTTTTGACTGGGAATTAATTATAATATGTTTGGCTTGATTGACCTCAGGTGTGTAGAGGGAATGCAAAACCAGCAAGAAGCCCCGCAGCCCGCAAACAAAGAGAAGGCGGCAGGCTCGGCCCGGATGGAGAACTACTTCCCCACCACTGAACAGTATCACGGCTTGAAGCGAGGCGATATCGTCGAGGGTGTGATAGTGCGGGTGGACCGGGATGAGATACTGGTTGATATCGGCTACAAGACTGAGGGGGTGATCCGCCTCAACGAGCTTGGCCTGGAACCGGCCTCTACGTCCCTGTCGGTGGGCGATAGCGTGCTGGTCTACGTTATACAGCCCGAAAACAAAGAAGGCAACGTCGTTCTGTCACTGGCCAGGGCCAGGGCTCAACACGATTGGCGTCGAGCGAGGAAGCAGTTCGACGACGGGGATCTTCTGGAGGCCGAGGTGATCGGCTACAATAAGGGCGGGCTCATCGTCCGCTACGGTGAGATACGGGGGTTTGTGCCCGCTTCTCAGGTAGCGGAGCTTCGAACCAGAAACCGTCAACCCCAAAGTGCAGAAGAGACCGAGCCTAAGGAACAGTTAGAAACTCGGCTGAGCAAAATGATGGGCCGGCAGTTGCGGCTCAAGATAATCGAGGTGGATCAGGCCAAAAACCGCCTGATCCTTTCGGAGCTGGCGGCGCTGCGCCAGTGGCGAGATGGGCAAAAGGAGCGACTCTTGACCGAGCTCCTGGAGGGTGATATCCGACAAGGCAAGGTGAGCAGCTTGTGCGACTTCGGCGCTTTCATCGATCTGGGCGGCGCCGATGGCCTGGTTCATTTGTCGGAACTCTCCTGGTATCCGGTGTCCCATCCCAGCGATGTGCTCCATGTCGGCGACCAGGTGGAGGTGTACGTGCTCTCGGTAGACAAAGAGAAGAAACGTATCGCCCTGAGCCTGAAGCGCCTTCAGCCGGAACCCTGGACCGCCTTTACCCAGGAGCACCAGGTGGGAGACCTGGTGAGAGGAACGGTAACCAAGTTGGCCAATTTCGGCGCTTTTGTCGAGGTAGAAAATGGCATTGAAGGCCTGGTTCATGTTTCTGAGCTGACCGAGGGGCGGGTAGTCCATCCCAAAAGCCTGGTTAAGGTGGGCGAGAAAGTGATGGTGCGCATCATCAAAATCGACAATGCCAGGCACCGTCTGGGGCTCAGTCTAAAACAGGCCCGTGAGATCGACACCGGCATGGCGACGGCCGATCAGGCCGGGGTTTCGGCCGAGCGCGCCGCCGAGCCAGAGCAACCCTCCCCCGAAGAGGTGGTAGAGGCCATTAGCACAGAGGTCACGGGGCCGGAGAAAACGGGGGATGAGTAGCCCAGCCATAGTACATTTGGGCACACCGAACAGCCTGGTGTGCGAGCATCGGGGGTGGTGACGAGACAGCGAGGGGAGTATGGCGGAGAGCTTCGATCTTTTTACCGAGCGCTTCACGGAGAGGGCAAGGAAAGCGCTGCTGTATGCTCAGGAAGAGGCTCAGAGGTTCAATCATAATTACATAGGTACAGAACACATCCTGATCGGTCTGGTTCGCGAGGGCGAGGGGACTGCAGCCCAGGTTCTAGCTGGCATGGGCGTGGATTTGGACCGGGTCAGGGGGGCGGTGGAATTCATCATCGGCCGCGGTGACCGATTGATGCTGGGCGAAGCTGGCCTGACTCCCAGAGCCAAGAAGGTCCTGGAGTATGCCGTTGATGAGGCCAGACGCTTGGGCCACCACTACGTGGGGACCGAGCACCTTCTGCTCGGCCTGGTGCGTGAGCGCGAGGGCATCGCCGTAGGAGTGCTGGAACGACTGGGCATAAACCTGGACCGCGTACGCGGTGAGACGGTACAACTCTTGAGCCAAAGCCCTGCTGGGGTCCAGGAGGGGAAGCGTCAGGTAAAAACGCCATTTGTGGATCAACTGGGCTATGATCTGACCGCCGCCGCCCGGGCGGGGAAGCTGGACCCGGTTATCGGCCGCCAGAAGGAGATCGAACGAGTTATCCAGATCCTCTCTCGACGTACCAAGAACAATCCGGTTTTGGTGGGTGACCCAGGGGTCGGCAAGACGGCAATTGTAGAAGGGCTGGCGCAAAAATTGGTGTCGGGCGAGGTGCCCCGCAGCTTGGCCGACAAACGGCTCCTGATGCTGGACATGGGCAGCCTGGTGGCGGGCACGATGTATCGCGGCCAATTCGAAGAAAGGTTGAAGCAAGTAATCAAGGAGATCAAGGATAGTTCCAGCATCCTGTTCATCGACGAGATCCATACCCTGGTTGGCGCCGGTTCGGCCTCTGGCACCCTGGACGCGGCCAATATCCTCAAGCCTGCCCTGTCCAGAGGCGAGCTGCAGTGCATTGGCGCCACTACCCTGGACGATTACCGGAAGTACATCGAACGAGACGCCGCACTGGAACGGCGCTTCCAACCGGTTTCGGTCCAGGAACCGACGCTGGAAGAAACCATAGAGATCCTCAAGGGTCTGAAGCCACGCTATGAGGCTCACCATGGGGTGCTTTTCTCCGAAGGAGTGCTCAGGTCGGCGGCGCGTCTCGCCTCCCGCTACGTTACGGACCGGCACCTTCCGGATAAAGCCATAGACCTGATCGACGAAGCCGCCTCCCGGGTTCGGCTCTACAAGGTCAGTCGCCCCGTGGCGCTGGTGGAGCAGCAACAGGAGCTGGAAAAGCTGCAAAAAGAAAAGGAGATCGCGGTCGCTGAACAGCACTACGAACTGGCCGCCCGCCTGCGGGATCGCGAGAGGCAATTGCGGGACCGGATCGGCTTAATACCGCATGGTACCGAAGAAGAACCAGTCTCAGCCCGGCCCGTGGTGACAGAAGAGGACATCGCCTACGTCGTGTCCATGTGGACGGGGATTCCACTGAGTCGTATCGCTACCGAGGAGTCCGAGCGTTTATTGCACATGGAGAGCGCCTTACACCGGCGTATCGTCGGACAGGAGGAAGCGATCAACACGGTAGCCAGGGCGGTCCGTCGGGCCAGGGCCGGTCTGAAGGATCCCAAACGTCCCATAGGCTCCTTTATCTTCCTGGGCCCAACCGGAGTTGGCAAGACCGAGCTCGCCAAGGCCCTGGCTGAATTCATGTTTGGCAGCGAAGAGGCCCTGATCAAGATCGACATGTCCGAGTTTGTAGAGCGCCACACCGTGGCTCGGCTGATCGGCGCACCTCCCGGATACGTAGGCTATGAGGAGGGCGGAGAGCTTACCGAGGCCATTCACCGGAAGTCGTATGCAGTGATCCTGTTCGATGAGATAGAGAAGGCACATCCCGAGGTTTGGAGCATCCTGCTGCAGATACTGGAAGATGGCTACCTGACTGACGCGCGAGGGCGCAGGGTCGATTTTCGGAACACGATTATCACTATGACCTCGAATATCGGGGCCGAACAACTGATGAAGGAAACCACACTCGGTTTTCGCACCGTGCAGGACCGGGAAAAACTGGCGCACTCCGAGTATGAGAAAATGAGAGACAAGGTCACCGCAGAGCTCAAGCGTACCTTCAAGCCTGAGTTGCTGAATCGCATCGATGCGGTGGTGGTTTTTCATGCCCTCACCCCGGAGCATATTCGGCAGATAGTCGAGCTGATGTTAGCTGAGGTTCAAAAAAGGCTGAGCGAGCAGCAGATCACTCTCTCCATAAGTGAGAGCGCCAAGGACCTCCTGGTGGAAAAGGGTTTTGACCCCAAGAACGGGGCGCGACCCATGCGACGGGCGATCCAGAATCTGGTAGACGACCCTCTCTCTGAAGGGTTGCTGGCAGGCAAGTTCCATACCGGTGATACGGTCATGGTAGAGCGAGAGGGGGATCACCTACACCTGGAGGCTATGGTCTCCATGGAGACTTCCTCATGACCAGGGCGCGAACTATATACGTGTGCCAGCAGTGCGGCAGTCAGAGCCTCCGCTGGCTGGGGCGCTGTCCCGACTGTGAGGCATGGAATAGCTTTGTGGAAACCAAGGAGAGCCTTACCGGCTCTCCTGTTTCGTCTGTAGTACCGGCCAAGGCCCCTGTGCCACTGACGGAGGTAAACTCGGAGGGTTTCCGCCGTATCAGCCTTTCCATGAGCGAATTCACGCGGGTTCTGGGCGGCGGCATCGTGCCGGGCTCGCTGGTCTTGCTGGGAGGAGAGCCAGGGATCGGCAAGTCCACGCTCCTGCTTCAGCTGTGCTCGGACCTAGCCGTGGGCGGGCCGGTGCTGTATGTGTCTGGTGAGGAGTCCGCCCAACAGATAAAGATGCGGGCGATGCGGCTGGGAGTGAAAGGCGATAAGCTTTTGGTCTTGGCGGAGACCTCCCTGGCCCAGATCGCCGAATGCATCGAGAACCTGCTGCCACGGCTGGTGGTGATCGACTCCATCCAGACGGCCTACAGCGATGAGCTGGAGTCTGCTGCCGGCAGCGTGGGCCAATTGAGAGAGTGCACCCTGAGGTTGATGCAGGTGGCAAAGGCCACCCACGTGCCGGTATTTTTAGTGGGCCATGTCACCAAGGAGGGCGCCATTGCCGGGCCCAGGGTGCTGGAGCACATCGTTGACACGGTTTTATACCTGGAGGGAGAGAGGTTTCAGTCGTACCGTTTGCTGAGAGCGGTCAAGAACCGCTTCGGGTCCACCAACGAGATCGGGGTCTTCGAGATGCGTGAGGATGGCATGGTGGAGGTGCCGAATCCATCGGAGGTTTTCCTCTCAGAGCGCTCCAGTGGCGTGGGCTCTACGGTGGTGGTCACGCTGGAGGGAACCAGGCCGATCCTTTTGGAAATCCAGGCGTTGACCAGTGCCACCAGCTTCGGCCTACCCCGGCGTACGCCCAACGGGATAGACTTCAATCGTCTGCTGATGCTCACCGCCGTTTTGTCCAAGCGCGTTGGTTTGAGGTTGGGCGATCAAGACCTGTTCGTCAACGTTGTGGGCGGCTTCCAGGTTGGCGAGCCGGCGGTGGACCTGGGAGTGGCCCTGGCCATTGTTTCTAGCATACGCAATATGCCGGTGCCAATGGACATGGTGGTCATTGGAGAGATCGGCCTTTCCGGCGAGTTGCGCGCGGTGACCCAGGTGGAAAAGAGGCTCAATGAGGCGGCCAAGCTGGGGTTCCGGCGGTGCCTGCTTCCAAAGTCTGCCCTACGCTCCCTGCGTGGCACCCCAGATATCGAGGTCGTTGGCCTCAGGACAGTGGAGGAGACGCTGGGAGTTGCGTTCAAGGGGGCCAGGTGAATCGGCTTGAGGTCCGGCGATGTCCCTGGTGAGGGCTCCTCCAGGTAACATCGTAGTCAAATGTGTAGTGTGGGCTTGTGAGCGCTGCTTTGACAAACGTAAAGTGGTATGCTAATATACTTGAGTAATTCCAAGTCGTACTTTTGCTCTTGCTACCAAAGGAAACACGGGTAACCGGGGACTTGGGTGCTCTGGTTGGTATTGAGAGGCGGGGGGTCGGCTTCGCCTCATACTAAGTGTACTACTTTCGGTACACTTATTTTTTTGCTGAG
>JACQYG010000111.1 GCA_016208345.1 Chloroflexota bacterium | reverse complement strand
GCATGAAACGGCTGACAAGAAAAGGCTCACCGCGCCACATTGGCATGGGGCAAGACAATAGAATTATAACACACCGTGACCCTTGAAAACGCCCAAGATCGAGGTGGCGCGTAGTACTTTTTTCCTATATCCAGGCCCTATTGATCCCAGCGAATCCAGTAACTTCTGCCGTCGGTGGCGACCTCCACGTTACCATGGAGGTCGGTCCGGAAGACTTTGATCCTCTCCAGTTTTTGTAGACAGGAGGCGGCGGGAAAGCCGAACTGGTTTTCTTTGCCAAGCGATAGAATGGCAACTTCGGGGCTGACCTGGTCGAGAAAGGCCTCATCCAGGGAGGACGTGCTGCCGTGATGAGGCACTTTGAGCACCAGGGCCTTGAGATCATCGACGCGCCCCAGGAGCTTATCCTGCCCCGGGGCCTCCAAATCGCCGGGGAGAAGGGCCGTGAAACGACCGATCACCAGCCTCAAAACTATAGAGCAATTGTTGGCATCACTCCCGGAGCAAGGGCTGTGGTCCTCGGAGGGATACAGGACTTCCAGCCAGGCTTCTTCGCCCAGCTTGATGCGTTGCCCGCTCTCGGCGACCACGGCCTTGATCCTCTTGGTTTCGACGAGCCTGGTCCACTCCGAGGCTAGGGGATTACCCTTGAGGTTGGGCGGCTCCAGGACTACCTTCACGTGATAGCGGTTCAATACCTCCACCAGCCCGGCCAGGTGATCCTCGTGAGGGTGCGACAATACCACCAGGTCCAGGGATCGGTCCCAGAACGGCAGCCTTTTTCCCAGGGCTGCGGTGATAGCCGAGGGGCTGGGACCGCCGTCCAGGAGGATCTTCTGACCCTGGGCGGTCTGGATAAGGGTGGAATCTCCCTGGCCAACGTCCAGGAAGGTCACGTGCCAGCCGCCGTCCGGGAGGGACAGGACCGCCAACCAGAGCAACGAGCCCGCAACCAAGAGGGCGACGATCACCAGTTTGAGCGGAGCCGGGGCCAGCCGGGGGGCGTTCTTTACTAGAAAAGAAGCCAGCTCGGCAAGCCGCCCTCGGGATAGAAGCGCTACCACCAGGACAAAATACAGCCAAACCCAGCCCACGTGGAACCGGGGGAGAGTCACGGAGGCCGTGGGCAATGAACCCAGGGATTGGACGAACAAGGCAATGGCTCCGGTAGTGAACCAGGCCGTCCACCCGGAGACGTTGGCCAGGGCGGGGGAAAGCAGACCCACGCCGGCGGTCGTTGCCCCCGCCAGCATGGCCCAGGGCACAATCGGCAGCGCCACCAGGTTCGCCAGGGGGCCCACCAACGAGATCTGGCGGAAATTGTAGGCGATGAGCGGTGCCGTCATGGCCTGGGCGGCCAGGCTGACCGCCAAAGGGCCGCGGAGGACCGGGGGCAGAAAGGCGAGCTGGCCCTCCAGGGACGGCGCCACCAGGATCAATCCGGCGGTGGCCAAAAAGGAAAGCTGGAAGCTCAGGTCCTGGAGGGCCATGGGATCGTGAGCCGTCATGGCCGCGGCGGCCAGGACCAGGGCATCCTCGGCGAAGCTGATGCGGCCGGTCAGCGAGGCCAAAAGGGTCAGGCCGGACATGAGTGAGGCCCGGAGCACCGGCGGGTTCCAGCCGGCGAAGAATGAGAAAAGTAAGATGGAGGCCATGGCCAGGACCAGGCTCGCCCGATATCCCAAGAGCTGGCGCGTGGCCCTGGCTACGGCGCCGGAGATTACGCTGATGTTATACCCGGAGATGACGATGATGTGGGTCAAAGCGGTGGCCGCCAGGGCCCTTTTCAGGTCATCCGGGATGCCCGGCTTGAGCCCAAGCAGGATCCCGGCCAGGAGCGACGCCTGGGGCTCGGGCACGGCTCGGACCAGGGAGGCGTGCAGGGCACTCTTCAACTGCAGGAGCCAGGAGATCAGGGGGTTTCCTCTATCCCGGGCCACGATCTCGATGTGAGGCTCGTTGACCACGGCATAAATGCCTCTGCGGGCCAGGTAGTCGCGGTAGGAGAAGTCCTCGTAGACCGGTGGCTCTGAGAGCTGGCCACGAACCCTCAATACGTCCCCATAGCGATACTCGGGATAGCGGCGCGCTCGCACCTGAACCGCGCCGGCTGCCGGTGCCGGGTCATCCCCGCAGGTCAGTCCTTCGACCTGGACTCTTAGGTGAGTCCAGCGGTCCCGGACGTCGGGCTCCTCGGTTACCCGGCCGACGATGTCCACGGAACCCCGCTCCCGACAATGCTGGAGCGGCCGGCCATCCACCGGGAGAAGGACGGCCTGATAGCGCAGGGCGCCCAGGAGCAGAATGCCCATGGCGAACCCAAGGGTCCAGGGAAATCGCCTCTTCCAGAGGAAGATGGCGGCGGGGAGCAAGAGGGAAGCCAAAAGGGCGAAGACGAGGTGAGCCGGGGACAGGAGTGGCCCCAGGAACATGCCGGTCAGCCAGGCCAGCCCTATTTGAGTGATGGTCATGAGGCACCTGGGCTAGGGGTTCTCAGGCCCTGTCCATGGCCCTGCCGGACGTAGGGGTCGGGCATCTCCTTCAAGGTATAGCCCACCGGCCATTGTCTCTAAAAAGGACAAAGGTTCCCCTGCCACCGCAGGTAAAGATCACTCCGCGCTGGAAGTCCTCTACCGGGCTGGCGCTGAGCTCCTGTTCCGCTGCCGTGGCCCAACCCAGGGCGCTCTTTGCGCCGCCCAGTTGTTCGCGCCAGACCCTGCCAAAGCCTCTTTTGGGCACCACCCTTCCCGCCGGTGGCGTAGGGGTGATGGTCGGCTCTGGGTCGCCTTCTTTGTACGAGTCCGTATATTCGGCCCAGGCCCCGGCGTTGTAGAGCACATAGATCTTCAGTGCATCCTTGCGCCAGTACATGAAGCCGTTCTCGAACGCTTCGTAGGCCGCGTCGGTGGCCTGGACTTGATTGAGGGCGCAGCCCAGACGCTCCCTCCCGCCGAACGCATTCCAGATCTTGGCGTAGTCGGCCGCCGGCGCTATGGCACAGGTAGGGGTGGGCACCGGCGGGGCGCTGGTGGCGGCCGTGGGGGTGGCCCGGGTGGGGGTGAGCGATGGCGTCGCTGTTGGCGTCGGCGTGCTAGGCGTAGCAGTAGGCGTCTCCGTCGGCGTGGCAGTAGACGTAGCCGTGCTGGTAGGCGTGGCGGTGGGCGAGACCAGGAGCGCCGCCAGGAGGGACCGGGCGGGGCTGCTGGGCATAAGGAGCCCAAGGATGACCAGGGCAGCGCAGCCCAGGGCCAGCACTCCAGCCAGGAGGCCCAGCGCCGCTCCGGAGAAGGCGGTGGCGGCCCTCGCCGGTGAAGGCACGGCTGGCGGGATCGACAAGGGCGCGATGGCCGAGGGCGGGAACGGGGCCGGCGCGGTAACGGCCGGCCCTGGCGGCGGAACCGCCACCGTCTCGGCCGCCAACGCCCTGGGCGCTTCCGGCAGGGCTCGAGCGATGCCACGGGCCTGGAGCAAGGCCTCCACCATCTCCGCGGCGCTCTGGTAGCGTTCGGCCGGGCTTTTAGCGGTGGCCTTCAGGATCACCTGCTCCACGGGCTCCGGGATCTGGGGGTTCAGCCCCCGGGGCCGAGGCAAGGGCGTGCTCAGGTGTTTCAGCACCACCGCCAGGGGGGTCTCGGCGTCGAAGGGCACCTGGCCGGTGAGCATTTCGTAGAGCACCACGCCCAGGGAGTAGATGTCCGACCGCCTGTCCACCGGCTCACCGCGGCCTTGCTCGGGGGACATGTACTGGGGGGTGCCCATGCCCACCCCGGCCTTGGTCAAGGCGCTGGTGCTCTCCATCATCTTGGCCAGGCCAAAGTCAGAGAGTAAGACCCGATCGCCCCTGGCCAGGAGGACATTGCTAGGCTTGATGTCGCGGTGTACTACTCCCAGGCCGTGAGCGTACTCCAGGGCCTCGCCCACCTGGCGAATGATCTTCGCGACGGCGTCCAGGTCCAGAGGCGCCCCCAGCCTCTCCTTCAGGGTGCCGCCTTCGACGTACTGCATGACGATGTAAAGGGTGCCGTCGACCTGGCCGAAGTCGAAGACGGTCAGGATGTTGGGGTGTTCCAGCCTGGCAATGGCCCGGGCCTCCCGGTAGAAGCGCTCCATGGCCGTTGGGTCTTGCGCCTGGAAAAAGGGCAGGACCTTGATCGCCACGTAACGGTCCAGGGAGGCCTGGTAGGCCTTGTAGACCACGGCCATGCCTCCCCGGCCCAGTTGCTCCACGATGCGGTATTGCCCCAGCGATTTGCCGATCAAGTCGTCCATGGCTGCGTCCTGGTAGATCCTGGCCCTAGAGCCAACAAGGGCCTTGGAGCGGTCTTGGAGTTCGGCGGTGCAGAAGATGTAAGTGCTATCAGCACGTCAAATGTAAAGCCGCGATCACCCTACCTGCAGGCATGAGCCGGTTGTATTCCGCACAGGCCTGGCCGGTGAGGGCCACGATCACCTCGATGCCCCGGGCTCTCAAGCGCTGGATTACCGATTCCGGGACCTCCATCATCCCGGCGCTGCCCGTGCCCACGACCACCACCTGGGGATCCGCGGCCAAGGCATCACTGAGATCCTCACAGGAGAGCCGGTGGCCCTCCTGACGCCACCAGTGGTCCTGCACGCGGTCAGGGTAGATGATGACGTCGGCGGTGTAGAGCTTCCCGCCGACCACGAGCCGCCCGAATTCATAGGACTG
>JACQYG010000110.1 GCA_016208345.1 Chloroflexota bacterium | reverse complement strand
GTCGGCGAAGGCCGCCGAGAGGGAAAGGTAGCCGCCGGTGAGGATGGCCGGCGTAGCCATGGGCAGGGAGATGGTAAGGATGGAACGGAGCGGGCTGGCCCCCACTGAGAGGGCCGCCTCCTCCAAGGAGGGGTCCAGGTTGGTGAAGGCATCGTAGACCAGGAGGAAAAGCACCGGATAGATCGTCCAGATCATAGCCCACACCACACCGCCCGGCCCGATGATGGAGCGCCAGGGGATGCCCAGGTCGCGCAGAAAGGGGCTGATCATGCCCGACCGCCCCAGGAGGAGCACCCAGGCGTAGGCCCCCAGGAAAGGTGGCGAGACGGTGGCCATGGTCACCAGGGTGAGGATGGTCCCTTTCCCCGGCAGGCGGTAGCGGGCCAGCAGGAAGGCCAGGGGCACCGCCACCAACGCCGCGCCCGCCACCGCCAGGAAGCTGGAGGCCAGGCTGTTGATCAAGGCCTGCCGGAAGCGGGCCTCAGCGAAGAAGCGGACGTAGTTACCCAGGGTCAGGGCCTCACTCCGCGGCTGCACGAAGCTGGTGCGCACGATCCACAACTGAGGATAAAGCACCAGGAAGACCATGAGGAGCAGGAGCCCTAGGGCGATGAGCTGCCAGGGATCGGCCAGCCAGGCGCGGAGGTGCGTCCCGATGAGACGAGACAATGCCGGCAGGGCTTGAGAACGCTGGGCCACGGTTATCCCCTTGAGAGGGCTAGTACAAGCAGGCGCAAGTTCGCCCACCGTTGCGCATGGAGCGCCGCACCACGATGTCTCGAGTCAATTCGCTGATCTCCTTGCTCTGGAGGAAGGACAGGAAGGCCTTGGCCGCGTTGGGATGGGCTGCTCCTTTGATCAGGGCGAAGACGTCCACCTCGGTGGCTACTCCATCGGTGGGGTAGATCAGGACGATAAGTGCACCCTCGGCCACCCACTTCACACCCAGGTCCTCGTTGATAAAGGCCACGGCCACTTCACCGTCACGCACGGCTTTGAACATCTCGTCGGAGCTCTTGGTCACCATGGCGTTCTTCAAGAAGTCGGTGACGTAGTCCCAGCCGTAGAGGGTGACCATGGCCGTGACGATGGCATAGGCTGTGCCGGAGGTGCGGGGATTGGAGAGGGCGGTCTTGCCAGCCTTCCACTTGGGATCGCTCAACTCCTTCATGGTCTTGGGATACTGCTCTGGCTTGAGCATCTTGGTGTTGACGGCGATAGGCTTGGGTATAGTGGTATAGGCGTGCCACTTGTTGTTTTTGTCGGTCACGGCGAACTGGGCGTCATCGGGCAGGGCGACGGCCTCGAAGAGATCGGCATTGGCCTCGTGCAGCACCGTGGAGCCGCCAAAGAGCACATCTCCCAGGGGCTTGTCCTTCTCGGCGCGGATGCGGGCCAGGATATCGCCGGTGCCGGCCTTGACCACGTCCACCTTGACGTTGGGATACTTCTCAGCCCACTTCTTGAGGATGGGGTCGGTGAGTTCCGGGCCGCTGGGGGTATAGACTACCAGGCTGGACTCCAGGGCGGGCTTGGTAGGCGGTGCTGGGGTGGGCGTCGGGGCCGGTTTGGTCGGTGGTGCCGGTGTCGGCGTCGGGCCGCAGGCGGCTCCTAAGGTGGCCAGCGGAGCCACCAATAGGAGGACGGAAAGGGTTCGCATACGCATCTCTCTACCTCCGTGTACTACAGCTATGTGCCCCAGTATGGGCACTTTGACTTGGGGCGGCCTTGCCCCGGTGAAATAGCTGATAGCAGATAGCTGATAGCAGCTGCCATCTGCCATTAGCCAACCGCCATGCCTCATCACCTCCTTTACGTCTCGCGCGACAATTGCAGCAACCGCGCCGCATTGTAGTTACCTTTCAAGCGAACTGTGGTAGCCACTGGGCCTCAGCCTCCAAGAGTTCATCCACCATCTGTTTGATCTGAGGTAACGTGCAAACCGCCGCCGTGAGCGGCTCGAGGGCCACAGCATAGTAGACCATGTCCCGGTCCCCGCTCAGTGCAGCCTTTACGGCCAGTTCTTGGACGTTGATGTTGGTACGGTTGAGTGCGGCCAACTGTGGCGGCAGCTCACCCACATAGCAAGGGTGAATGCCGTTTGCATCCACTAGGCAGGGCACCTCGACACAGCAACCTTGGGGCAGGTTGGTGATGAGCCCCGTGTTGGGCACGTTGCCGCTAATCACCACGGGTCGATTGGTCTCTATAGCTTCAAGGAGATACGAACAGTACTCGTTCGTCCGTCTCTCCGGCAGCGGACGTTTACCGGCAATCTCCTCTTTGACCTCAGCCAGGTAGGCAGGTAATCTCGCCTTGTGTGTCTTTAAATTCCCGCCGCTGCGACCCCGGTCGATACTCCGAGACGTGAGTGCTAGACTCGGTGACGAAATACCCGAAGTATTGCATCAGGTCTATGCGAATCGGCTCCTGGCCGATGATCTGGGGGTCCCTGATGCGCTCCCGCAGCAACGGGGAGGCATCCTTGCCGTTCCACCTGAACTCCAGGAACCAGGCCTGGTGATTGATGCCGGCTACCCAATAACTTATCTCCTCCAGAGGGGCACCGATTAATTCGCCGAGATCCTCGGCCGTGCCTTGCACACTGTGACAGAGGCCGACATGCGGCCGGCCGCTCCCGGCAGCCACCCCCCAGCAGTTGATGGCCATGGGGTTTGAGTAGTTAATCAGCAGCGCTTCCGGTGGGCACACTTCGTCCATGTCGCGACAGATATCGAGCAGGACGGGATTGGTACGCAGGCCCCGGAAGACACCTCCTGGGCCTAGCGTGTCGCCGACACACTGCCCGACTCCATACTTGAGGGGGATGGTGATGTCGTACTCATAGGCCTCCAGCCCACCCGGATGGATGGTGACGATGACATTTCTGGCGTCCTTCAGGGCTGCTCGGCGGTCCAGTGTCGCCTCGACACGGGCTGGCAGATTGCGCACCCTGATCATCTTCTGCACTAAGTCACGGGCCAGAGCCAGGCGGTCAGCGTCAATATCCACCAAGACAATAGTGCAGTCCTGTAATGCAGGACAGAGAAGGATATCATTCGTCAGCCTCCTGGTGAACTCCACGCTGCCCGCACCGATGAGAGCGATCTTGGTCATGTTGCCTCTCTCCCCATCACGTTGCGCCAGGCAGGAACCGTTTCGGCACTTTGACGATATAGGTGAACGTCGGATTGACGAACTGGGTGCAGCGCGCCTCTAAGACTTGACCGAGATAGAGAAAGGCCTCGCTCCGCGAGAAGCCGTAATCCTCTTCCAGCCAGAGGACCATCGCCTCCAACGCGTAGCGGAAGGCATCTTCGCAAGGCCGAGCCATGGCTATAGTCGCGATGTGGGTGTCATTGATAAGGCGGGGCCAGAAGAAGGAATTCGGTTTGGGTGCCAGTTCTACCCGCAGGCGAACGCGCCCGCTGGCTTCAATGCCACCTGCCCCACAGATTTCGCCGTCACCCTGAAGCGCATGCATATCGCCAATGTGTAGCAGCGCACCCTCTACGTTTACCCCGAGCATCACCGTGGCACCGGTGGTGATCTCCTGCACGTCAAAGTTTCCACCCCAGTAGCCACCCCAGGCGTTGCTGAACCGCTCGCGTGCAGGCGCCACACTAACGAACCCTATCATCGGCCGCACCGGCAACTTCAGAGCCTCACTCCAGTGGATAAACCCGCCATGGATTTCGACAATGCGATGTCCAGCGCCAAGGCCTGACGGCCCCATCCAGCCAGGCAAGGCGCCACTATTGCCGGAGTAGCTGGTGAACCCCAGTGGGTCCAAGTCAATTTGGCCGATATGGACGAGCAGCACATTGCCGGGCTTCGCCCCCTCAACGTAGATGCAACCGCTCGACGGATTCCCACTGGGCAATCCGGCCGCCAAATGCCACGGAATAGACCAGCCAGGGGTGAACATGGAGCTCCTCGCTTGCTGCCCATCGGACAACTTCTTCCGCAGCCGTTCTCCCTCGGGATGATCGTCAAGCCAGGGCCCCGGATTTAGTTGTGTCTCTACCTCGAACTCCTCGCCCGGCTGCACGCGCAGCGTCACGGGATTGCTGGGACCGATTTCGAAGTATAGCACGTCCTTAGTCGCTCGTTTCATAGCCTTCCTTGTATTCATCAATCATGCGGGAAAAAGCCATTCCCGTTTCAAACGCCTTTTCCAGAAAGACCCTTTCGTCTTCAATTCCCGAATCATGCATCGCTACTTCCCGCATCTCTTTCCTCCTTTGAAAGCTCGCTCTTCTTTGGGTAGAAAAGCTATCGCTGATTTGACTTTCTCACCCCCTTCTTAAGTTGCAATGCCTGGTGATAAAAGCTTTCGCCTCAGCCCAGGTTGGCTGACCCTTGAAGCCACCCATTTGGGTGGTACATAGGGCACCGCAAGCGCAGCCCAGGCGCAGGCACTGGATCAATGGCAGGCCACGTAGCCAGCCGGCAAGGAATCCAGCGTTGAAGGCGTCGCCTGCACCTGTAGTGTCGCGGGTATCTACTGGGAAGGCAGGCACCTCAACCCGTTCGCGACCGCGTAGGGCCAGTGCACCCAATTCACCACGCTTAACGACTAACAATGGCACTTCTGCAGCAAGCTTTTCGAGAGCATGATCTAGGTCAACCTCTCCAGCGAGAGCTTTGGCTTCATCCTCATTAGGCAAGAACACATCCACCTGTGCCAATGGCCCACCCAGGTTCCATTCTCCATTTGGATCCCGATTGGTGTCCAGCGAAGTGGTCAGCCCAGCGGCATGGGCTTCGGCCAGCAGGTTAGGGATAGCAGAGCATAGGCCACTTTGCAAGAAGAAACTGGTCACGTGCAGATGTCGTGCCTTCTGAGACCACGAGCGATCTACATCTGCCTCTGTGAGAGCGGCAATGGAGCCACGGTAGGTCAGCATGGCTCGATCAGTGCCTCGCGATAGGACGATGGTGGCGCCAGTCTTAATAGCCTGATCCACGATCACCGGCGATGAGTCCACATTGACTCCCCTCAAGGCTTCCAACATGTAGTGGCCGAAAGTATCGTTGCCTACTTTACCGATAAGGGCAGTGCGGAGGCCCATCTTGGCAGCCCCAGCAGCGAAGATGGCTGCTGAACCGCCAGGCACCAACACGAGGTCATCCACAACCTTCTCGACCTGACCGAAGACAGGCGCCGTATCGCCAGTAAGGATGATGTCCGCATTCAGATCACCAATTACAAGTACATCGTAATGTCGCTCGGTCATGTAGTGAACCTATCACCGTTAGAAGTTGCAGCGGTGGTACGTAGAGCAAGTCGCGCGCCGGAGCCGGTAGGCCTGATTCAAAGGCAAGGAACAAGTCAGCACTGGCTTTCAGCAGAGAGGCGTCTTCCCCGATAGCCAGTGTCTGCCCACCTAGATTGCGTATTTCACGTAACACTGCCAGTTCATAGTCGGCCGCTTTCTCAGAAACCAACCCGACTACCAGCGTATACTCATCCACCATAGAGATCGGCCCATGGCGAAACTCCAGGAAGTGGAACGGCTCAGCACTGGTCAGCGACATCTCCTTCATCTTCAGCATTGCCTCGTTCGCCAAGCCATAGCGCACACCTGAGCCCAAGAAGAAGAAGCGATCAATCTGATGCTCAGCGATAACTGCCTCAACGGTGGACCAGGCACGGTGGATGTAGCCATCGGCGAACTCCGGTAGCTGCTCCAGTGCACGCATCTGGGCTTGATCCTTGGCTGCCAGGGCGATCAATGCCTGCGTTGCGAGGAACATCCCTGAGAACGAGCGCGTTTGGGCAATGCTGACTTCCCGACCCTGGTTTACTTCAATCCCCACCTGGGCAAGCTGCAGGAGCGTGCTTGTCCCATCGCAGCCGATGGCGATGACAGCGGCCCCCCGTGCTTGCATAGCGCGTGTGACCGCGATGACTTCGCTCGTCTCACCAGAGCGGGAGGCAACGATGGTCAGCGGCGGTTCGCCTGGAGCGAGCATGTTCTCGGGAAAGAGCAGCATTTCAGATGCTGGTACGGCTCGAGCATGAACCCCAAGGCAGGCCTGAGCCAGCGCTGCAACCGAGAGCCCCAGGTAGTAGGACGACCCACAAGCCGTGAAGAGAAGATCACGCCCTATATTTCGGTGCAAGAGTATCCCTAGGGCCTCTGTCTTTGCCCGCACACCTTCTAAGGCTGAAGCCCAGGATGCGCCTTGGGTGAGAATCTCATGGCAGGTGTGTTCACCGAAGGAGGCTTCATTCAAGTCCATAGGATCAGGCAAGTAGTACCTCCAGACCAGCCGCCTTGAAGGCAGCGATTTGCTCTGGCGGCGCGTCGGAATCGGTGATGAGGGTGTGGATGGCGGTGATTGGTGCTACCTGCACCAGGTGCTTCTGTCCAAGCTTAGTGTGATCAGCCAGAACGATAACCTGGGAGGCGGCGGCGATCAGCACCTGATCGGTGTGCACCTCCGAGAGATAATCGCCGGAGAGCCCGTAAGTCGAATCAAGGGCAAATGCACCAATGAAAAGCTTGACTGCATACAGGCCTTGCAAGGCCTGTTCGGTCAAATGACCCAATAGAGAAAACTCAGAATGGCGCAGATAGCCACCAAGGACGACAACAGCAAGTTCAGGGAATAAAGAGAGGGCATAGGCAATGTTCAGGGCGTTGGTTATGACTGTGACATTTTGTTTACTACCCAGGCAACGGGCGAGTTCCAGCGTGGTCGTACCGCTGCTAATGATGATGATGTCGCCATCGGCAACAAGCCCAGCCGCGACCTGACCGATGCGCCGCTTGTATTCCCTATTCAGCGGTTCGCGCTGCAATACGGGTGGTTCCACGCTGATTTTCTGGTCTGCCAACACAGCCCCACCATGCACGCGGCGAATTACACCGACCTCTTCCATCTCGGCCAGATCGCGGCGCACGGTAGCCAGGCTGATACCCAACATCTTGCTAAGCTGAGTGACTCTGGCCTCGTGGTTTGACTTTAGAAACGCCTCAATGCGTCGCTGTCGCTCAAGAGGCAACATGATAATCGCTCATAATCAATCATCATTAATCATATTATACCAGAAGAATGGAAAAAGTCAAGAGCCCTCACTTGGGCGACCGGGAAGTGAGCGTGGAAGTCAACGATGGGAATACCCCAACGGTTCACGTGACACCTCACGCGGTGACGAACACGAAATCATCCGTGGCGTGGATGGCGTAGGCAATGGCCCCTTTGACGACGGCGTCCTCGCCCAGGGGCGAAACGACGATGGGCGGGAGATCGGGGACGGTGCCCTGCAGACGTTGACGGATCGGGTCCAGGAAGAGATCGGCCGAGCGAAAGACGCCGCCGTTAAGGATCACGACGTCGGGATCGAACAGGCTGATGGCATTGGAGAGGGCGATGGCCAGCGTGCTGGCGGTGTCCGACACGATTTGCTGCGCGGTCGGGTCGCCCTCGCGTGCCGCCTGGCAGACCTCCTTGGCGGTGAGCGACGACAGATCGCCGCCGACGAGATCATGCATCCGGCTGGGGCGTCCATCGGCGAGCAGGGCCCGGGCGCGTTCGGTGATGGCCGGGCCCGAGGCCAACGTCTCCAAGGGACCAAATCCATCGAATGTTCGCCCTAGTTGTGTCCGGTCGGTGACGACGTACCCAATTTCGCCGGCCGAGTCCGTCCGGCCGCGATACAATCGCCCATCTACGATCAGCCCCGCACCGATGCCGGTCCCGACCGAGATGGAGATCAGGTTGCGCAGTCCCTTGCCCGCCCCGAACCACAGTTCGCCCAGCGCCGCCAGGTTCGTATCGTTTTCCACAAAGGTCGGGATGCCAAAACGTTCTTTGACGATCTGCTTAAGAGGCAGATCGCGCCAGCCCAGGGCCGGCGCCCACACGACGGTTCCGTCGCGCCGGACAACACCGGGCACTCCGATGCCGATGCCCCGAATTGTACGCGGGCCGTCGCCATTGGTTTCCGGCGCGGCAACCAGGAGGTCTGCGATGACCGCCAGCAACTTGTCCAGGCGGCGGGCCCTGTCGTTGCCGGGTTCGTACGAGACACGCTGCCAGGCCAGCAACTCGCCTTCCAGGTCGGCCAACGCGCCGGCAATCTTCGTTCCACCCTGATCCACACCGACAATGAGGCTGGCCTTGTAGTTGAATTGAAGGAGGATTGGCTTGCGGCCGGTCACCGAGTTGCCGTGGGCGACTTCGATGAGGAATTTGTCGTCGAGGAGTTTCTGAACAATGCGAGTGACGGTCGCCTGGCTAAGGTGGAGCTGCCTGGCGACGTCGGTGCGCGAGATGGGCCCTCGCTCCCGAATCAGGTCCAGAATAGCCGACTTGTTGATTCTCTGAAGCAGGGCAGGCTTGCCGGATGGGGGCATCGCGGCGCTCCTCTCTGCCTACGCCGGCAGTTACTTACTTTCAGAAAGTGACAATGCCAAAATTTTATCATACATTGGGGGGATTGTCAAGGGATTTTTGTGCCCTGAGCCATTCAAAGTTGAAAACTGAACTGTTTAAACTTCAAAAGTGAACCAATGGAATAGTTGAAAAGTGAGCTGTTTGTGGTAGATTCCTCCAAAATCAACCATGGAGGAACTATGCACCAGATACATCGACGCTTCACGGACGAGCAGGTCAAAGTCTTGTTTCAAGGATATTGCCAAGGAACGCTGGCAAGGGCTGAAGTGGAAGAGATGTTAAATATTGGCAAGACGCAATTCTTTGCCTTGCTCAAGGGATACCGGCGAGATCCTGACACTTTCTCGATTACCTATGAACGACATACACCAGCCAGGCTGTCGGCTGGGGTTGAGGCAGAGATCAAAAGAGAATTGCTGCGGGAGAAAGAGTTGGTTGAAGATCGACGGCTACCGATCTCTGATTACAACTACTCTGCCCTACGCGACCGCCTCCAGAAGAAAGGCACCACTGTTTCTGTAACCACGATTACCAAAAGAGCGAAGGCCCTGCAATTGAAAGATGGTAAAGACCTTTGTGTTTGGTGACTTTGTCTTCACAGTGTCATAGATCTCACTGAAAAACTGGACGAAGACATCAAAGTTTGCTGGCGATTTTTCATAGAGCGTGTTCACTTCAATGCCAAACCAAGGTATTTCGGTTTGTATTTATCAGCAAAACTTACATTCCTGCTTTCAAGTTTCATCATAATTACTTCTCCTGTGAAGTTCATCTAATGTCTCGCAGATTGCTGAAGTGCGGCAAGATGCAGCGAGCTGCATTTGGCCAAAGTGAAGCGAAGGCGGCAACCCGCTGTTAGTTGCCGTCGCCTGTCGTGGTGTTAGAGCCATGAAGAGCATTGAATCGTTCTCGTGTCATCCGTAGTCTGAACACATCTTTCACGCTGGAATCGTGTTCAAAGCCAAATAGGAGGAGCGCCCGCTGACCCGCTTGATTGTCCAAAGCAACATCGTCAAGCAAGACATGTCCCCCGAACTGGTTGAAGAAGTAATCCAAGAATATGGACATAGCCTCGCGTGCATAACCTTTCCTACGTACTGCCCCGGCGACCTTGATGTTAAATTCAGCGGTCATGCTTTCTTGGTCCAGACGGTGGAAACTGATTTCACCAATGGGTTGAAACTCCTCATTGAAGATCAGACAATAGAAATCTGTCGGCCTTCCAGGATCTATCATCCTGACAAACCAGTCTCTGGCTCCCTCTTCGGTCAGATTAATGGGACCTCCGACAGGCT
>JACQYG010000109.1 GCA_016208345.1 Chloroflexota bacterium | reverse complement strand
CGTTAAAATCATCGTCTCCGGCGGGCTTACGCCGGAGCGCATTGGCTAACTTTTGGACTGTGGGGCCCCGGTGGATGCTCTCGGCGTGGGGAGCTACATCAGCGGGGCCAGGCCCATCGACTTCACCGGCGACATCAAGGAGGTGGCCGGGAGGCCGGTGGCCAAACGGGGACGTATCCCGGGCATCACCCCTAACGATCGCCTGGAGCCGGTGGCTTTGCGCCCGGTGCAGGCTTCGGGTAGTCAGTAAAGGGTGGGCACTATCGAGAACCCAGCCTGGCCAGCGGTAGCCCTGATCTACGACCCGGTATACCTGGAGCATGACACCGGCGATCACCCGGAAAATGCCGCGCGGCTCCGGGCAGTTTGGGGTCTCTTGCAGCGGGAAGGGATCCTGGATCACCTGATCATTTTGAAACCCTACGCCGCTGAGCGTGAGCAGATTGCCCTGGTACACTGGCCAAGCTATGTCCAGGCGGTAGAGCAGATGGCGGAGGCCGGGGGCGGGCAGTTGGACTGGGATACCGTGATCTCCTCTGGCTCCTTCCGGGCGGCCCGGTATGCTGCGGGCGGGACGCTACGGGCCGTCGATGCGGTAATGATAGATGAGGCCAAGGCGGCGTTTGCCCTGGTTCGCCCTCCGGGCCACCATGCCCTGCCCCAAAGGGGCATGGGGTTCTGCTTATTCAACAATGTGGCCATCGCCGCCCGGTATGGGCAGAGACAGTATGGCCTGGAGCGCATCCTGATCGTGGATTTCGATGCCCATCACGGCAATGGTACCCAGGCGGCTTTCTATTCCGATCCTGGCGTTCTCTATTTCTCCACTCATCAGTACCCTTTCTACCCGGGGACCGGGCACTGGGAGGAGACGGGGGAGGGAAGTGGCCGGGGCTATACCGTGAACGTGCCGCTGCCCTCCGGGACAGGAGACGAGGGTTTTCGACGGGCCTACGAGGAGGTGTTGGTGCCCTTGGCCCGGCGTTTTGCCCCGCAATTGATCCTGGTCTCGGCGGGCTACGATGCTCATTGGGCCGATCCATTGACCATGATGAGCCTTTCGGTGAAGGGGTTTGCCTGGATGGCCGGGGTCGTGGACTCCCTGGCCCGGGAGCATTGCCCGAAGAAGCTGGTTCTCGCACTGGAGGGCGGGTATAACCTGGAGGCCTTGAGCTTTAGCATCGCCGCGACTTTGAGGGCGTTGAGTGGGGAGAGGGAGTTCCGGGACCCTCTGGGCAGGCGAGAATCCTCGACCGATGTCAGCGAAGCGATTGCCAGGGCAAAACGCGTGCATGGCCTGGCTTAAGGCACCGAATCTCTTTACTAGCAAAGAAAATTGGTGTCCCGGGCGAATGTTGATCTGTCAGCCGGCGATGATCGAGGCATAATCTTATTTTAGGAGTGAAGGATTGTGAGCGCTAAGGAAGCTGGTCAAGTTCCCCAGGAATTCGAGAAGAGCATCAACAGCATCCGTGGGGTATATAGCTCCCGGGGGCTATGCGGTGGCTATGGTACGATTGACGAGATCCACGGGTTCGCCTCCCCGGAGCGCCGGCCCAAGCTGATCGTCCGGGACATCGAGTCGTTGCTGTTGCTCAAGCATGGCCAACGGGGCGACTATCGGAAGATCAGCCTGGTCCAGGTCGAGGAGGAAAAGCCTCCCCCGACGCCCAGGGTCAGGCTGATTTCGGTTCAGCACAGCCGTGACCGGGGAACCAGCGTGGTCATCGAGCACAAAGGGAAGACCGCCAAGGGCGAGGCGCGCGGTGGCGTGGCGTCGGAACAGGAGGAAGCCAGGTTGGCGGTGGAGGCGGTGATGAACGCCCTGGACCGCGTAGTGGCCCGGCCCACCGGGCTCAGCGTGAGCGACGTGCAGCTCGTCCCTTTGGGCGAGAAGAACACAGTGGTGGTGTTGCTCTCCATGGCCCTGCCTGCAGGAGAGGAGAAGCTCTCGGGCGTCAGCCTGGTGCGAGAGAGCGTGGCTGATGCGGGGGCCAGGGCCTTCTTGGATGCCATTAATCGGCGTTTCCAGCTTTTCAAAGCAGTGTGACCTCAGGGCCCAACTGTGGCACCGATCCCTATTGCAAATCCCAGGAAAAGGTGCTACAATGCGGGTCAAACCGGCGGGGGAGCGAAGCCAGAAGCGACGAGAGAAGCGAAGGGGATTCACAGCCGCGTTGCAGATCCAGGCAAAACTGAATCTTGAATGAAAGGATGTGATTCCCCGTGAAGTGGAGAATGGCGTATCTGAAGGTGATGTACGCCCTGCTCGTGGTCGCCTCCCTGGTCCTGGCCGCTGGCGCCGAGCTTAGGTGGCGCTAGAGAGCAGCCATTTCCCCCCGCCGGTTTGCTATTAAACTCTGAGGGTTGGATGAGGTCACTCCCCCGGGTTGCGCAGGCTTATATCATTGCCCTGATCATCTGCGCTGGCGTCCTAGGCGCGATCTCCATCCCGTTTCTCTCCCTGACGTGGTCCAGGCTCGTGCCCCTCCTGTTTTTCTCCTTTCTAATCGCCCTTGCCGACATTTTCCCCATCATCTTGCCTCGGGAGCACGCCGATGTGTCGGTTTCCACCGCCGTCAAGGTAGCGGCGGCCATCCTCTACGGGCCGGCGTTCACCATCTGGGTTACCCTGTTGGGCACGGTGGCCAGCGAGACTATTGTCCGGCGGGTCTGGTTCAAGGCGGCATTCAACGTGGCCCAGCTCACCATTACCTTTGCGGCGGCCAGCTTTATCTACCAGGTTGCTGCTGGGCAGAATGCCGTGCCCTTTGCTACTTGGAATGGCACCCTGGCCCTGCTGCTGCTGGCGGCCGTCTATTTCGCTGCCAACAGCACCCTACTGGCGCTGATCATCTCTTTCGCTTACGGGGCTCCTTTCCTCTTCGCCTGGCGGTCGAATGCCGGGCGGTTCTTTCTCTATGAAGTGGCAATGATCTCCTTGGGGATTGTGGTGGCCATCCTATGGCCATATTCTGCCGTCAGCGTAGTGCTGGTGATCCTTCCGTTGTGGGTGGTGCGCCACGTCTATCAGATAATGACCGATCTCGAGTCCCAGACCCGTAAGGCCCTGGTGGCCCTGGCCGACGTCATCGACGCCCGAGACCCCAGCACCTATCACCACTCCCTGGGCGTAACCATGTATGCGGAGAAGATCGCCCGGCAGATGGGCCTGGGGCCGGACCAGGTGGAATTGATCGCCTCCGCTGCCCGGCTGCACGATCTGGGGAAGGTGGGCATCAACAATGATATGCTCTTCAAACCGGGCAGGCTGTCCAAGGAGGAAAGAGAGCGCTTCCAGCTACACAGCGAGATCGGCGCTGGCGTGGTGGGCAGCTTTCCATTGTTCACCCAGGGCAAGGATTTG